>JBHLPZ010000139.1:0-8488 GCA_048885325.1 Candidatus Odinarchaeota archaeon | reverse complement strand
ATTTCTTGAAAGGCTCTAATAAAATCGTCTGCTCGATATTCATTTCTATATTGATGACTTCCTAAATGAAGATCGCTAGCATGAAGAAATATTGTGATATCTTGGTCTTTACTTTTACTTTTTCTGAAATCTCCAAATAGTGCAAAAAATGGATTTTTAGCTGACATTTAAAAACCAGAAAATTTCACATGATCTTAGTTATAGGATAACAATTATATCAGAATTTATAAATAATAAAAGCCTGAGAAAATAGTGATTCCTACTTTAAATTTATAACATCTTTGAATGACAAAATTATTATTTTTGTTTGAATTATTCAACTTACGATAAAATAAAATTTATCTTTTTATTATATGCAAAATAAAGAGCCAATTAATGATATTGGCGTAATTCATGGAAGATTCCAGATACTCCATAATGATCATATGAAATATCTATTAGCAGGAAAACAATTATGTCAACACCTTATTGTAGGGATTACGAATCCTGATCCGTCCTTAACTAAAGATCATGAGTCGAATCCACATCGAAGCACTTCTTTAGCAAACCCATTGACTTACTATGAGCGTTATATAATGCTACGAGAAGCATTATTAGAAAAAGGTTTAAAATTATTTGAATTTTCTATCGTTCCATTTCCAATTAATCTTCCAGAACTTCTCAAATTTTATGTTCCTATGAATGCCATATTCTTTCTTACAATTTACGATGATTGGGGGCGCCAAAAAAAAGAGTATTTAGAAAAATTAGGTTTAAAAGTTCAGGTTCTTTGGGAAGTTCCATTAGAAAAAAAAGGATTAAATGGTAGCGAGATTCGGGAAGCTATGATAAAAGAGGAATCTTGGGAACATTTTGTACCCTCTAGCGTAGCTAAACTTGTTAAAAAATGGAAGATCCCCCAAAGGTTAAAGGAATTATCCTTAATGGTTTAATATAAATTTTTTAAACATTCGGAATGCTTAATCCGTCATTTTGGGGCGCATATTTTAATAATAATTTTACAAGTTCTATAAATACAGTTTCAATATTATATCCCAATTTAGAGGAAATTTCTATGTATGAGGCTAAACTGTATGATTCCTTGAATAAATTTCCTTCTTCTTTAAAAACTTCTCTTGATTCTTTTAAATCAACTTTATTCCCTACCAATATAATTGGAATATTACCAACATTTTCATTAATAATCCGAATAACCTCGATTAAATGATATAATGTTTTAGAATTAGTAATATCAAAAATTAAGATGGCTCCTAAGGCACCTTTTATATAAGTTGGAATTAAAAATTGAAATCTTTCTTCGCTTGTGATATGCCAGATTTGTAAATTAATGGTATTTTCATCAACCATAATCTTCTTAAGGAAAAAATCTGCTCCAACTATTAATTCCCTATCTGACTTTGTAGAAAAGGAACTAGTTTCTGTCTGGTCGATTAATTCTACAGAATAATTAAAGTTCTTGAAGAAATTTATTAATTCTAGAGCCATTCCATGAACTTTGAAAAAATCTTTCGCTATTTCTGTCTTGATTGAACCTCTGCATACTATTTTTGAATCTTTATAATCAAATATAAAAGATAACCAATCAATATCAGGTGATATTTTTACTTTAAATCCAAAGGCTTTTTGTATCTCCGGATTTAAAAATAGTTCTGCGTTAATAATCTTATTACTGTATTTGTGCAAGGTGTTATCGTAAATATTTTTAATCTCATTCATTATGGAACTTACTGTATATTTTTCATCGAATTCTTTCCTTATATTATAATATATTGTATCAGAGAATGGGCTCCTCATCTCTTCTATTTCATCATCTACATGTATTGGAGTCTTAGCATACTTCTTAAGAAAAGTGCTGGTTCCTACACCCTCATGACCATAGATAATTATTTTAAAGTTCATTAATTTTTTCGAGATTTAATATCAATAATTAGTATTTTAACAGCTTAGTATATAATTATATTTAAATTTGGTTCTAATGAAACTATATACTATAGTCATATTAAAACTAATATTATTTATCAATGCTGAAAATATAATATAAAAAAAAATTTAGTTAATAAAAATTTTGTACAATTTTATTAACATTGATTTAGCTTACTAAAGCAGCCTCCATTATGACGTTGCCTATATTAAATTTATCTGTTAATATAAACTTCTTAAATTTTGAAATATCTCGTTTACTTATCATTAACGAATGATATACACCAGCATTTTGCATTGTATTAATAAGCATATAACCATTAATGGTTGAGTTTTTAAGATACATTTTCTTGTAAATACCATCTTCAAAAAATTTCAATTCTTCTCCTTCATACACTCCATCAGAGATTATTGGTATCCCAAATACCTTAATTAGAGTTTGAATAGCAGAACCCTCGTATTTAGTCATATTTCCAACCATGTTATAACCTGCAATTGTCCCTTGAACTAAGGCGTTAGACCAAAGTAGAACAGATTCTCGATTTCCCGTTGATATGTTAATCGATTCAACGATATCTCCTGCAGCGTATACATTAGGGATATTTGTTTCGAGATATTCATTTACAATCACTCCTGAATTTGTTTCAATTCCACTATCCCTTAAAAACTCTAAATTTGGTTTAACACCTGTGGCAATTATAACGAGGTCGGCATCTAAAACAGTTCCATCAGTAAGTCTGACGCCTTTTACTTGTTTTTTCCCTAAAATCTCAGTGATTTTATTTTCAAAAAAAAGACTGATATCATTTTCTTCAAGAATCTCTTTTGCTAAATTTCCCATTTCTTTATCAAGCATATGTGGTAAAATTCTATCTAAAGCCTCTACAATAGTAACATTTATATTTTTTTTCTTCAAACCCTCAGCAGCATCAAGACCTATGAAACCGGCACCAAGAACCACAGCACTTTCAACTTTTTGAGTTTTAATCCAGTTGTAAATATTATCAGTGTTACTCAAAGTTTTGAATGTAAAAACTCCCTTTTTATCAAGTTTTTTTATAGGAGGTACATCAACATAGCCACCTGCTGCTATAAGAAGTTTGTCATAATCAACTGATTTTGAGTCAACTAAAACCTGTTTGTTTTCTGGATGAATGCTTTTTACTTTTTTGGCCAAGATTGGAGTAACATTCATCTGATCAAAAAAATCCTTTCCTTTCCAGAAAATTCTATCTCGTTCATCCTCTTCCAAGATGTAATGGCAGAGAAGGCAAGCGGAATATGGCGGAACATCTTCTTTTGAAATCATAATTATTTCTGACTCTTGGTCATGCTCTCTTATCGCTTCAACACCACTTACACCAGCTCCACCAGTACCGATTATTACAAATCTCATTTTCCTTTACACCTTTTTTCAATTAAGTTTTACATAACAGCTTCAATTGGTGTTTCTTTTAATCCAAGAGCTTTTCTTTTTTCATTAATATGATTAATTATTAATTCTGCCTCTTTCTCTGGATCTGGTTCGACAGCAAAAGTAGCTCCTACGACATTTTTTAATCCTTGAGTGAGAAGTTCTGTTACTCCTTTACTTCCTAGTACAGGAGGAATAGCGCCAAGAACTGTAAATATTCCCGATGAAACAACATAGGCTCCAATACTCACAGCTTTTTCAGACATCCATTCTGGAGCTGCACCAGCAACTGGCAAATCGCTAATATCTACATTTAACTGCTTTGCGATAACAGCAGCAACATTCAAGATTCTACTTATGTCAACACAAGAACCCATATGTAAAACCGGAGGTATCCCAAGACTTTTTGCTACTTCTTTTAATCCTTCACCGGCTTGATCTGCCGCTTCTGGAACTAATAAACCTGCTTTAGCATTTGCTATTGCTGCACATCCAGTTTCTACAACTAGAATATCATTTTCAATTAAACGTTTTGTTAAGGTAACATGATTAAAATCATGTTTAATTTTTGGATTGTTACAGCCAACTACAGCAGCTATTCCGCGAATTTTTCCTGCTACTATTGCATCAATTAAAGGTTGTGCAGTACCACCAAGAGCCTCCAGAATTGCTTCCGCAGAAAATCCAGCCATTAATTTTACAAGTTTCTTAGGGATTCTTACAAGATTAGGGTTTCTGTTCTCATAGGCTTCAATAGCTTCTTTCACAATCTTAGTTCCAATATCATAAGCATGTTCAGGATCGAATTCAATGTGAGTTGCTCCAGGAATCTGAGCTTTTGGAGATGTAGTTATTATTTTTGAATGATAACAATTGGCAATTGATGGCAAAGAGGGCATAAGACACTGATAATCTACAACCATAGCATCTACAGCTCCAGAAATAAGTGCTAATTCCTGTACTAGGAAGTTTCCAGCAACAGGAATCCCTTTTCTCATCAATAATTCGTTTGAGGTACAACAAATTCCAGCAATATTAATTCCAGTGGCTCCTTTTTGTTTTGCTAATTCAATCATTTCAGGATCTCTCACAACATCTACAATTACTTCAGACAAAACAGGATTATGACCATGTACAATAATATTAACGTGATCCTCCTTTAAGACCCCAAGACTAACCGTACTCTCTTTTGGTTTAGGAGTCCCCCATAAAATATCACTGAATTCTGTAGCCAACATTGATCCACCCCAACCATCACTAAGAGAGGCTCTTAAACCGTGTAATAATAGACTCGCACTTTCTGCCCCAACTCCTATATGAGTACGATGCATTATTTCAACAATCTCTCTATCAATACTTCGCGGCCAAATTCCAAGATTTTTCCATAAATCTTTTCTTTTCTCTGGTACTCGTTCTGCAAATTGAATAGTATTTTTAATCATCCCATATTCCTCCATTGCTTTTTCTGCTAATTCCTTGGCTATTTCTTCTTTAGGTCTTTCATCTGTAGATATTCTATATTCCTGGGCAATTCTTTTCAATTTTTCTTCATCAGTTATTTGATATCCCTGTGTTTTACCCTCAGCAGTTAAATGAAGAACTTCTACTATATCTCGACCATGATCAGAGTGTGCTGCCGCTCCTCCAGCAATCATTCTCGCAAGATTTCTAGCAACGATAGTATCCGCATCAGCGCCACACACTCCTTTCTGTGGCTCATTTCCAAAAGGATCAATTCTACAAGGACCCATAGCACAATTTCTACAACAAATACCGAGTAATCCATACCCACATTGTGGTTCCTGTAATTCATACCTATCCCATGCTGTATTAATATGCTCATCAGCTGCTTTTTCTAACATTTCTTGTGCAGCTGTATCTATTGTTCTTTCTAATATAATCTCTCTTTTCATTTTTCTACACCTACCTGCATCATAGAGAAACCCAAATCACGCCACAACTTTACTAATCCAGGAATTTCAGGTCGAATTTCTGTCTCTACTGCCGCAACTTTTTGAGCAACTGTTCTACGATCTTCCTTTATAATTTCATTAATATCTCCATAATTAAGAGCCATTGTTTTACACGCATCAACACAGGCTGGATTCAATCCAACACCAATACGTTCTTGACAATTATCACATTTAATGGCAACTTCCCTATCTAAAGAGACCTTCCATGATGGATGAAATGTAATCGCATCAAGAGGACAAGCTATTGCACACATACCACACGCAATACATTTCTCCTCATTTAAAAGTATCGTCTCTGTTTTTTTATCCCTAGTTATTGCTCCTGAAGGACATACATTTATGCAAGGTGTTGGATAACACTGTCGACATTTACCAGGATAAGTCATTATTCCAACTGAAGGCATAACATGGATTCTTGGAGTAGGAAGGGGCTCTTCAAAAATTGCCGCAAAAAGATTTTTCGATTCTGAGTGTTCCACCGAACACGCAATTTCACAATGCTTACATCCAATACAATGTTCTGGCATAACGTATACGGTCTTCATTTTTGGACTTCCCTCATTTTAAATTTTCTTTTAATTATTTTTTTACAAAACAATTTTATATTTAGATTGGTGTACCAATTTAGGTGTTTGAATTTCACCTTTTATAGTACTTCTAAACAACGACAAAAAAGTCGTTGATATCTAGTTGGAATTAACTAAGTTATAAATGTTTTGAATACATAGTCAAAATAATTGCCATTTTTGTAAAAAAAGGATTTTCTATAGTGTATTTTCTATATTGTATAGACTGCTAATAGGCTTAAATCTATAATAATAAAAAATCAATAACAATAAGTAAAAATAAAAAAATTTTAAAAAATTACTTTTTTCTCTTTTTAGGTTCTATTTTCTTAATAATTATAGACTCAGCATGAATTTTACAGTTCTTTAAGATGATTTTAAAGCCACCAGCACCTCCAACACCAGGAATCGTCATTCCTATAGTACCCATAGGAACCATTGCGCCCTCTTCTGCCCATTCCTCCTCTTCTTCCTCCTCCATTGCTTCTAGCTCGGCCCAAGTCTCAACTACAGGATGACCATTTTCTTTAAGAAAATCTTTTAGCTGGTTGATATCTTGTACCTCTTCCTCTGTAGCTATCTTTGGTAATAAGTCTTGTGGGAGCAATTCACCAAGTCTATCTTTTACTGATTTAGGCATCCAGACAATTGTTTCTATTCCGCCATCATATTTCTGATATTTTGGACTTGCAATGTATTGTATACTCACACCATTAAAACCAGGCATTTGTTTACCTCCACCGGTCTGATTGGCCATTGCTGAGAAAGGTAAACCATTTATCGCAACCCCGTCAAAGCTACGATCAACAATTCCATGACCATTCACTTCAGGAATATAGAAATCAATTGCCTCAAAACAGCCACATGAAGTATGAGGGAATTCCATTCCACTATAAAGATAAATTCTTTCAATTTCTCCAAGTGAGCGTTTTTTAATCATTTCATTTACACCAGAAAATTCTCCAGCAAGCTCATTTAGGCATTCACCAGGTGGTACCTCATAGATAGGGCCTTTAGGATCTACTTTTGCTGCAGCTCTAGCGTCAAACCAATTTATTGAGCCGCAAAGAGACGTTCTATCAGGTGTGATACAGCATGCATGTGTTGGAGCGAAAGACTGGCATAGAACGCATCCATAAAACATATCGACATCTTCATCATGGATAGTTCGAGCTCTTTCATCTCTTTTATTATAGATTTCCATTGCCATGTCGTAAGGCTTTTCAATTTCTTTTGCATCAGTATAGAAAGTGACTTGAGCTTGTTCAATAATTGGTAATTCTGCTTTATATAGTCTAATTAAGATTGTACCAAGCATATCAAACGTATTTAAACCCTTCTCGAAGGCTGATTTTGAAATACGCATCCAATTAGTATAACGTTGATTTAGGTGCATAATCCCATTAACAAAGTTGCAAAATTCATGGACTCTTCTTTCAAATACAGCTTCTAAGTCTTCTTCCAATTCAGGTCCAGCAACTTCTACTAAAATACCAATTGGATATCTTTCTCCTTCTTTCATATCCTTAATATCAGGACCATGTAGAATAACTTGACCGTCCTTGATTTCTTTAGCTGGTTTAACTCTGACTAATTCAAAATGTTTTTCAATTTTAGGTCCGCCGAGTTCTACAAACATTTGGTTTGCCCTGATACGTTCTCCCTCATATACGGGACCAACATCTACAGGCATATCTGAAAAACTCATTTTATACTTCTCCTCATATAAATAGGTTTATTTTATTATAATAATTCAATTAATTTTTCTAAAAACTCTTTCCAATCATTATCACTAAAGTTGGGTAAGCTAAAACGCGCATTTGGGTGTGCATATTTATCTAATTCAACAGTTCTTACCCAATTTGAGAAATTTTTGATACGGCTTAAGGTTTGACTTACATAGAATACGAGATGGCCTCCAAAAATAGCCATATTATACTGACCTTTTCCATCTAATCCTTTCCAACCCTCATCAACTAATCTTGCTGTAATATTGATTAAAGACATTTCCCACAGTTTACTGATATCAATTTTTTCTTTTAAATATTTATAAGTATGTCCAGTAGCAACGACATGGCAATCCAGCTTTTTGGCAATGTCAATATAGTAGTCAGCAATCTTTTTACCATCGAGTTCCCAAGTTAATGACTCTGCTCCAATCACAAAAACCTTATTTTTTGGAGCCTTTAGAATGTTTGCCATGACTCGTGGTTCAAAAACGGTAGTACCCATTTCTGGCCCAGGAATATTCGCTTTTTGATATGGTCTTGCCATAATTCCACCAATTTCCTCTGTTTAAGTTTTTATATGTATGTTTTAAAATAGTTGTTATATTTTTAATTATTAAGCGTATTTTAAAAAATTTGGTTTTATTTAATTAAAGCAGATTAAAGGCTAATATTATAAAAAATTTCGTGAAAAGTTTAATGTGTGAGTTTAAAATTATTAAGAAAAATGATGGGTCTCAGATATTAGAAGATATTGTTGTATTATCCTACAATAAAAATTATGAATTAGTATGTAAAGATGTGTTGGGAATAGGTGAAACTTTAAAATCAATCTTAATTCTGGACGTAAATACGTTAAATCAAACATGTATGTTATTAGAACATCCA
>JBHLPZ010000138.1:0-8488 GCA_048885325.1 Candidatus Odinarchaeota archaeon | reverse complement strand
GTTCCTTCAAAAGAGGAAACCTAATTGGAAGGATAAAGGCCTTTAAAATCCTTAAGTGAAAAAAAAAAGGAGATAACAATTTAAGTGAATCTAAAAAAAATTTTAAAAGTATTGATGAATATATTGGCTCGTTTTCAAAAAAAGTTCAAGATATTTTAGAGAAATTAAGACATATTATTAGGAAATCAGCCCCTAAGGCTGAAGAAACCATCAGTTATCGAATACCTACATTCAAATTAAATGGTAACCTGGTGCATTTTGCAGCATATAAAAACCATATTGGATTTTATCCCACACCATCGGGGATTGAAGCGTTTAAAAATGAATTGTCTCAATATGAAGTATCAAAAGGATCTATTAAATTTCCAATAAATAAACCAATACCTTTTGACTTGATAAGAAAGATTGTAGAGTATAGAGTAAAGGAAAATTCAAATAAGTAATACTTCAATCAGTTGATGTTTGTATAAGAATGCTATGTAAGATTAGTTATATTCTCTCTGCATATACTTCCTGATCTAGAAACCATGTTTTACAATGATCTTTTGAAATATAAGCTTCCCATTTGAATGAATCTTCTTCAATTTCTTTGAAAATCCATTTAGATACTTTTTCTTTTTCAGTAACCATTATTTCGTTCTGAATTATTTCATTATTTTCAAAATTTGCTTTAAAGATATTTAGTTGTGATAGTATCGGTCCGATCCAGACTACTTTAATAAAATCATCTTTAAAGTCATAATAACGGATAGTAGTTCCATATTCACCTTCAGGATACTTACCCGAAGAACGTTCGTTTCTATGTGGGCATATCCAGTTGTCCTGTATTGCACGGCCTTCTAGAATCCATGAAAAGTGCCATTCTCCGGGAACGGTCCATGTTGAGCCGTCATCCTTATGACCAACCCAGTCAAATTTCCAACTACCTATAAAGTTTTCATACATCGCCAATTTTTTGTGATGTTTCTTGTGTGCAGTATTGGAAATAAGAGTTTTTATAAAGTTATTAATCATTAAAAATTCCTATTATAACTGAAAAATTTTTGCAGTATAAAAATTATATAAATAACTAATTTATAAATACCTATTAGTAATCGAATTCATTAATAATTTCGTAATGCTGAGATAATTTATCGTGTCGTAAAAGAAGATCTTGTGCTTTTTTAGGAACATAGGATTTTTCATACTCTTCCCCTGCAAATTCTTTTACAGCACTCAAATTATCAAATATCATTATTGTAATAAATTCAACCTCTTTTTCCAAGGGGCGCTTTAAAAGACTTATTTTCCTATATCCTTTTATGTTCCTATTTTCAATAGAAGGAAATATTTCATTTCTAAGTAAATTTTCATAAGTATTAGCATTTTCAAATGAGGTCCAACCATGCCAAATTCTTGCTATCATTTCTTATCCAACTTAATGTAATGTTAACTTTACCTTTTAAAAAATATTAAATATGTTAATTTTAGTTTTACAAAATTCAAAAGTATATCCTAATAAATATTGAAATATAATTATTTAATACTGTAATGAAGAACCCTGAGGTTCCATAAGAATGCGAGAATATAATAAAAATGTGGTTAAACCTCATTATTATCTTTTAACTGAGGAACAAATTAAACGTCTACATCTAGCTAGTTTGGAAATTCTAGAAAAAATCGGAGTAAAAGTATCTCATGAAGAAGCAAGGAGATTACTTGAAAATAACGAATGCTTTGTGGAAGAATCAAATATAGTACACATTCCAAATTGGTTAGTTGAAGAAAGCATCCTTGATGCCCCTTCTAAAATTATTATCTACAATCGAGAGGGCGAAGAAACAATGAGATTAGAGGGAAATAATAATTATTATGGACTCGGAACTGATCTATTAAGAACCATTGATTTGAAAACCGATGAATTAAGGCCTTCACTTTTAGAGGATGTGAAAAATGCTGCAATAGTAGCAGATTTTTGTGAAAACGTAGATTTTATTGCATCATTCGCATTACCGAGTGATGTACCAACCAATTTAATGTATATTCAATGTGCGAAAACCATGATGGAAAACTCCGTAAAGCCGATCTTTTTCACAGCTGCGGGAAGGGAAGATTTAAAAATTATTTTTAGAATGGCAGAAACCATCAGGGGAGGAGAAAAAGAATTTAAAGAAAAACCATTTGTAATTCATTATTCTGAGCCAACAGCACCGCTTTGCCACTCCTTTGGAGCAATCAATAAATTATTTTTTTGTGCTGATAAGGAGATTCCTATATGTTATCCTCCAGGAGATATAATCGGAGGAACAACGCCAGTGACTTTAGCCGGAAGTATTGCCCAAGCAAACGCAGAGGCTTTAAGTGGAATTGTATTGCATCAGTTGAGAAAGAAAGGAGGACCTATTATTTCTGGGTTAGGAATAGTACCAATTGATATGAAAACAGCAACATTCTGTTACGGTGCGCCTGAATTTCATCTCGGGAATTCCGCATTTGCTGACCTATATCATCATTATAAAATACCTATGTGGTCAACAGTAGGATCCGATGCTCATTGTTTGGATCAGCAAGCAGCAATGGAACATGCATTCGCAACTCTCCTTTCCTCTCTAAATGGAGCAAACTTAATTCATGATGTAGGATATATGGGTCAGGGTTTAGTGGGAAATCCTGTCTCTATAGTTATGTGTGATGAAATTATAAGTTATGTTAAAAGATTCGTTAAAGGATTTGAAATCGATGGAGAAAAGCTAGCACTAGATGTTATAAGCAAAGTTGGACCAGGAGGAGTATTTCTAGCAGAAATGCATACAGTTAAACATTTTAGAGAAGAGATTTGGCGCCCAAAATACTTAAATCGCGATGATCCTGAGACTTGGATTAAAAAAGGTAAAACGAGCTATGGTGAAAAAATAAAAGTAAAGACTCTTAAGATACTGAAAAGCCATAAACCCAAACAACTCTCTAAAGAGGTTAAGCAAAAATTTAGTGAAATTCTTCAAGTAGCTGAGAAGAAACTGATTAATTTTAAATTTAAAGCTTAATGTTTTAGCTCTTGGAAATAAATTTATAGTGAGAATGATTTAAAATATTACAATAATAACCTTAAATATTTCTTTTCTTCAGAGTTTTGATAAATTTTAAATTAAAAAATAGCATATTTTTATAAGACAATAATCTAAATAGATTTTTTCAGTATATATTATAAATTTAAAATTAAAGGAGGGAACAAAAAAATGGCTGAAATATATGTACCTATAGATTATTCAAATCTAAAAGAAATTTTACCTGTCGGGGATGATATTATATATAGTACTTTATGTAAAGCGTACCATACTGATGATGCAGGTAGTTTAATAATTTGGAAAACTCATCTTTTAATGACCGAAAAAGGTATAGCTTTCTCAAAGCCCGGAGAAAAAAAAAAGGATCCACCAGAGTTGATTTATGTTGATTGGACTAAAGTGGTTTATGTTTTAAAAAAAGGTTTAAGAGTAAATATCTCTATAGGCTATCCTGCAAGCAAATTTGATTATGAAATGGTGGATCTTAACCTAAAATCAGATCCTAATTTCGAATCAAAAGATAAATTTAAGAAACGTTTAAATGAATTTCCCCGAAAATTCATTCCTTATGTTTTAGAAAAGAAAAAGGCGTTTCTCAGCTCACCAGATAGTTCTTTCTTAAATATCAAACAAAGAAAATTACAAGAAAATGCTCTAACGAAACTTGAAAAATTTTTTAATAAAAAATTTAAATAAAATTTACAATTTAATGTTGGCTAAAAACTGTATTAAATGCGGTAAATCAGAAGTTATAATTATAAATTATTATTATGCAAGAACTTCTGGGGAGTTTGGGGATGTTCAAACTACAGTTGGAAGATATATACCTGTATGCGAATCCTGTGCGAAAGAATTTTATAGATATAGAAAGCAAAAAGAAAATCTAAAAAACGCGGGTTCATTTTTTATTTGTCTTTTTATTTTATCAGGGTTTTGGGGATTTATTTGGCTTTTTCATCCAGATTTTAATGCTTTAATTTTTATTCCAATTTGTCTATCTATAATATTTGCTATAATTACTGTTTTTTTATTCACATTGATTATTGCATCCCCTGACAGGATTAGCAGATATTTTAAATTAAAGAAAGATGGAACTATTATCATCAAAAATGAAAACTGGATGGTTAAAACCGAAATAGAGTATTATATAAAAGAAGAATTTAACCGAATTTTAAATGAGGATTCTTTTTTTAAATGCCCAAAATGTGGTGCTTTACGGTTAACACATCAAGATTTTTGTAATTTTTGTGGTAAGGATTTAAGAATGCTAAAGAATTAATTTTTTTTTAACTATTAATTTATTTTTTAAATTCCTGTGTTAAAGTTCTTCACCACATTGGGGGCAAACCTTTTCATTTTTATTCACTGGTATTATACATCTAGGACAGATAATAGTATCTTTCTCTATTGGCTTTTCTTTCTTATAATATATAATTATATTATAAGAAAAGTATGCAACGATGATAATAATCGCAAAAATCCAAAGATATTCAAGAAAAATGCCACCTATAATCATTGCTAAAATAGTAAACCAAATTATATACGATTTTAATCTCATTAAATCACAATTCTCTATAACATATTTTTGTCTTATGGATCTTAAGAGAAAATATTATTTAAATAGTAACTAAAAATTTTAAAGACATTTTAAAAAACCAATTAATTAATGGGGCATAGTGTTCCCCGTCATACAAAGAATAATAAAGGCTTTAGTTATGAATAGCAACAAGAAAAGTAATTAAAATTTCAGGTCTTTTTAAACATCATTTAATGAAATTTATTTTCTTAATCTCATTTAAGGATAATAATGGATATTAAAATCGTTCTAATTGGAGCAGGTAGTCCTGCATTCGGGCCTCCTTCATTTATTGATTTGAACCAGAGTGAAGTATTAGCGGGGTCAACTATTACGCTTCTAGATATAAATGAAGAAAAGTTACAGATGGTGTACCAGGTTGTATCGGAGGATAATAAGAAAATTGGTAATAAATTCACGATAGAATGTACAACTAATAGAGAAAAAGCGCTTAAAGGAGCAGATTTTGTAATTAATTCTACTGAGCATGGAGATCGTTTTGAATTACGTTGGCAGGATAATACGATTCCAAAAAAACATGGAACTACTGAAAGAATGGGTGAAAATGGTGGTGCTGGAGGCTTCTTCCACAGCGCTCGGCAGATTCCAGAGATTATAAAGATTGCTAAAGATGTTGAAAGAATATGCCCTAATGCTTTTTTTATTAATTATTCAAATCCAGTGTCACGTATTTGCTTAGCGTTGAAAAGAGCAGTTCCAAAGTTAAAAATGCTCGGTCTTTGTCACCAAATAGGACTTTTAACTTCACGTCACTTATCAGCTATGATGGATAGAGATTTAAAGGATATGCGGTTAACCACGGGAGGGCTTAATCATTTTGCCTTTTTACTTGGATTAAAAGACTTAAATTCTGGTGCCGATTTACTACCTGAATTCAATTCAAAGTGTATGGATTATTTTAAGGGCAAATGGGATAGATTTCATTATGCTAATCTTACATTCGAGCTTTATGAAAAGTTTGGATGGTTCCCTTATGCCGGTGATAATCATATTTGTGAATATTTACAGATCGGCTCTCAATACACTACAGAACAGGATTTAATTGACTGGATTACAAGAATGGAACAAGCTAATAAGGGGGGTACTGCTCGATTAAAAAGATACTATAATCGATTAAAGAAAGGAAGATATCCTAAAAAAGGTATGTTAATGCAAGAACCATCTGGAGAGAGAGCAATCCCCATTATCGAAGCTATAATAAAAGATAGCAATTCATATGAAATCGCCGTTAATATACCTAACGATGGAATTATTGAGAATCTTCCTCAAGATTTAGTAATTGAATGTTCTGGGATAGTAAATAAAGATGGAGTTCATGGGGTGAAATTAGGCAATATTCCTAAGAATATTGCTGCAATTCTAAGAATTGAAGCTTCTATACAAGATTTATGTGTTGAGGCTATATTCAAGAAATCAAAACAACTAGCAATTGATTGTTTAGCTGTTGATGTGAATTGTGGGAGTTTTGAAATGGCAGAAGCGATATTTAATGAAATGACGGAAGTACAAAATAAATATCTACCTAATTTTAAATGAAAAATTAGATCCTAAGATTGTGGATAGGTACCTCTGCTACCTTTTATTCTTTAGTAAAAAAAAATTTTCTATTTTTTAGAATTTGGGAATCCACTTTGCTTCAGCCTCGAACATTTCTTCAACCATTTCATAGATTTGCGTAGTTGAACAAATGCTAGCAGTGTTAGGATCGAGCAATATTGCGTGATAAATCTTCTCTCGGTTCATTTCGAGAACGCCTTCAACTGCTGCTTTTTGAACCATGATATTTGAAGTACATAACGCTTGACATACAGTTGGTAAAACAATTCCTCCTTGAGGATGTAACCCATGGCTATCAGCAAAGATAGGGACTTCTACACAACATCCTTTAGGAAGATTAGTAATTAAACCTCCTCCTTTATTAATTACATTTCCATTAAATCTAAATGGTTCGTTGGTTTCCATGGCATTAATGATGAATGAAGCATATTCTTCAGTAGGTGCTCTCTTATAAGGAAGTTTTGGATGTTTTATTGCTCTTAATAACTTTTTCTCGAATTTTCCCTGCAAATTTACTTGCATTAAATAATCAGCAGCTTGCCCTATTAAACCCGAATTCCCTTGAAATCTTTCTACAAAATCAGGAAGTTTGCGATAATAAGGTACATACTCACTTAGATGTCGGGATTCTTCTGTCATAAAATATCCACCTGCTGCTTTCATCATGTCTATACGTACTTTTTCAGATTCACCCTTCCTTGGATCTTCTTCAAGAGCTTTATAAATCAAGGGGTATGCATCCTGCCACGTTGCTTTAGGATCTGCAGAATCTCTATACCACACTTCAAGAAACCAAGCCATGTGATTAATACCAGCACAGAAATAACTAAATTCTTCACGCTTTAAACCCGCCCAATGTCGAAGCAAATTCGCGGTTCCTTGAACACCATGGCATAAGCCAACCGTGGAATCTGGAACGATCGAGTTGCAAAACCAAGTATTCATGGCCATTGGATTAGCATAGTTTAAAAGTAAAGGCTTTATTCCATCGTTACTAGCATTATGTCCGACTTCTAGTATGTCTTTAAGAATTGATTTTAAGGAACTTGTCGCGCGTAGGAAGCGGAACACGCCACCCGGACCGATCGTGTCTCCAACTGTTTGAGAAACACCATATTTGTAAGGAATTTCAACATCTAATTTAAATGCTTCAAGTCCACCAACATGTATGGCGTTAATTACATATTTCGCGTCCTCAATAGCTTCCCTTTGGTTTGTAGTTTTTTCAATTGTTATATCTTTATCGTCAAAACAATCTTCCTTGAACTTGTTAATGTACCGAAACATTAAATCTAATCTCTCTTTGTCAATATCTTCGAGACAGAGTATTGCTTCCTCTTGGAGCGCGGGAAACAAGAGGAGATCTGTAAGCACGTTTTTTCCAAAAACGAGAGATCCTGCTCCAATGAAAGTAATTTTCACCATAATAATGTAATTACTACAAATTATTAATTAATTTGTATTGCTAAGGATTCTGCTATGAAGGCTTAAATTGACTTTAAGCTCCATCTCAATTAGTTTAATTCTAGTAGCATCTATCATCAAATTAGCTAATTTATCTGAAAAAGTTATAATAATAAGTCAGTCTGTCTATACCAATTATAAAAATGATAAATGTTAAATTTAAAAATTTATGAGGATTAATAACAATGCCATTTTTTGATAATGAAGGAGTAAAAATATATTATGAAATTGAAGGAGAAGGGCCACCTGTGATAATGATTCATGGGTTTGCCGCAAATATCGAAGCTAATTGGAAAACTACTAATTGGGTTGATTTTCTAAAGGATGATTATAAATTAATACTTGTAGATTGTCGTGGGCATGGGAAAAGTGATAAACCTAAAGATGCTGCTCAATATGGAGAAAAGATAAATGAAGATATCGTTAAATTACTTGATCATTTATCTATTGAGAAGGCTAATTTTTTTGGATATTCTATGGGGGCAAGAATAACTACAGATATTTTGCTTCAAAATCAAGAACGCTTTATAAGTGCTATTATTGGAGGATTCCCACTCTACTATCCCAAAAAAAGTACAAAATTCATTGCTAAAGTAATGATGAAAAAATGGATAAGGGGTTTAAAAAAAGCAAATCTTGATGATATTAAAAATAAAGGTGCTTTAAGGTTCCGAAAAGTAATTTCAGAGTATGCTGATTCTCACTTACAAGATCTTGAAGCTTTAGTTTATGTATTGGAGGGTGATATTCAACGTCCGGATGGTATACTCCCAACTAGACCCGAAAGGAAAAAAGCTCTTAAAAAAGTCAATGTGCCAGTCATGAC
>JBHLPZ010000137.1:0-8525 GCA_048885325.1 Candidatus Odinarchaeota archaeon | reverse complement strand
TGATTTAATGTATCACTTTATCATTTTTTTATTTATATATTTTTTTTAATTGGTTTCAAAAAAAGAAATTTAAAGTATTTACTTTAATCCCGCTACATGGATTTGTAAAGTTAAGAAAAAGGAAGAAAAAATTATAGAAGTCCCTATAAAGAAATAAGAAGGAATAAATGCCTTAAAAACAACTATATACTTATAAAAACTTTCATTTATCATGAAGAAAGTAGGGTTAATTGTTAATCCTATCGCTGGAATGGGAGGCAGTGTAGGTTTAAAAGGAACAGATGGAGATATTTATAAACTGGCTTTAAAAATGGGAGCTATTCCTATAGCTCCTTCTCGAATGAAGCAATTTTTCACTAATCTAAGGCATCAAGAAAGTCTTAATTTCCTAGTAGCTCCTGGAAAAATGGGAGAGGATCTTATTAAAAATTACGGATATAAGTTTGAGGTAATTGGTGAAATCGGGATTGAAACAACATCAGAAGATACAATAAGAATAGCAAAAATTATGCTGAAAAAGAAGATAGAATTATTAATATTTTGTGGAGGAGATGGCACTGCAAGAGATATATATGACGCGATTGACATGAAGAAGCCAGTTATAGCAATCCCATCAGGAGTAAAGATGTTTAGTTCTGTATTTACTCTAAATCCCAGAGCTGCTACTCAGCTTTTAAAAGATTTCTTAATAAAAAATATAGATACTGAAGAGAGAGAAGTCTTAGATATAAATGAAGATTCATTTCGTCAGGGGAGATTAGATTCAAAATTATATGGGTTCTTAAAAGTTCCCAAAATTCAAAATTTAATCCAATCTAGTAAAGATAGTTCCATAATAGGAAGTTCTGTTGAAGAAAATAAACAAGAAATTGCTTTAGATGTAATTGAAAAAATGAAAGATGATACTCTATATTTATTTGGCCCAGGAACAACTGTTAAATCAATTACAGACCAATTGCGCTTAAAAAAAACTTTACTTGGAGTTGATGCAGTATATAATAAAGAACTTATTGGTGTTGATTTAAATGAGAAAGCAATTTTAAAGTTATTAGAAAAATATGGAAAAGTAAAAATTGTTGTAACTCCAATTGGAGGGCAGGGTTTTATTTTTGGAAGAGGAAATAAGCAATTTACCTCTTCATTGATAAAAAGTGTTGGCAAAGAGAATATTATAATCATTTCAACAAAAGAAAAAATAAGAAATTTAGAATGCCTACGAGTTGATACTGGAGATTCTGAAATTGATAATTTGCTTAAGGGTTTTGTAAAAGTAACAACTGGATATAAAGAAGAATTGATTAAAAAAGTAGAATAACCCTTTTGATCAATATATTAGAGAGGCTCAAATAATTTTAATTGTTCAAGATAATCAAGCATTTTCAAACAGAGTTCATCTCTTTTTCTCAGAACTTCTAATTCTGTTCTATCTCCATAATCATAAAAACCTTTACCAGATTTCACCCCTAAATTTCCTTGTTCAACCAATTCTTGGATTTGAGGATAAAGTTCATTTGCCCTAAATTCTTTTTGCTTATCTAAAAGTAAATCAAGTCCTGTAAAATCTTGGGATTGTACTATTCCTTGCACTGGAAGTCTTACCCCTAAAACAGTTTTTACAGCATAATCTATTTGCTCAGATGTGGCCCAACCTTTTTGAATTATTTCCCATGCTTCTACCATAATCACTCTCTGAATTCGATTAACAATAAAATTATCAACATATTCACTTAATAAAATTGGTTTTTTACCAAGTTTTTTTATTATTTGAACTGATAAATTAATTACATCTGAGGATGTACTCCGACTAGGTACAATCTCTACCGATGGCATTATGTATGCTGGACAAAACCAATGATGTATAATTAATCTTTGCGGATAACTAACATCAGCAATTTCAAAAATATTTAACCCAGAAGTGTTACTTACTAAAATAGTATCTTGAGAACAGCAATTATCTAATTCCTTAAATACTCCCTTTTTTATTTCGGGAACTTCATTTACAGCTTCGATAGCTAAGTCTGCTTCAGATGCAATTCCCTCAATTTTTGTAGAGGTATGAATACGGTTTAATATTGAGGTCATATCTTCGCTTAATTTATTATGTTCCAACAACAATTCTAAATTAGATTTTATCAATGTAAAGGCATGATCTAACATTTTTTGGTTTAAATCAATTAAAAACACATTAAAGCCATGCTGTGCGTAAACCTGGGCAATAGCATGACCCATAGTGCCAGCACCAATAACCATTACATTTCTGATTCTATTAATCTCCATTTTAATGCAATCTCTTTTTCTTAAATAAGGATGTAGATTTAATATAAATTGAGGTTTACCTATTATATAAAAATATTGTATACTCTAGAACATCAAGTAGATATAAAATGGTTGAAAAAATTAAAATTGTAGCTATTGTAGGAGCAGGTGCGATGGGCCAGCAAATAGTAGAAAGAACGGCTATGAGTGGATATTCTGTACGTGTTTATGATACAGTTAGAGATTTTTTAGAGAAATTTGTAAGGAGAATGAATCGAAAGAAAAAAATGAAAGGTATCTCTGGAGAAATAACCCTTCATAATACTCTTACTGAAGCAGTAAAAGATGCTGATCTGATTATAGAAGCTGTACCAGAAAAATTGGAATTAAAAAAAGAGATATTTTCTCAAATAGATAAAGCAGCTCCATCTCATGCTATTATTGCTACTAATAGTTCATCAATTCCAGTTTCAAGAATAGAGGGTGTTGTAGATCGAAAAGAGAACGTTTTAAATATTCATTTTTATAATATATATGCTTTACCAATGGCAGATATAATGAAAGGTACAGAAACCACAGATGACACATTTGAAATAGGGGTTAATTTCGTTCAAAGCATTGACATTACTCCAATAATTTTGAAAAAAGAGAGTTTTGGCTTTGTGTTTAACAGAATGTGGAGATCAGTTAAGAAAGATTGCTTGAAAATGTGGGCTGAAGGTGTTGCAGATATTAAAACAATTGATAAAGCATGGAAAATTTTTACCAAAATGGGTGTTGGGCCATTTGAAATTATGGACAATGTTGGTTTGGATGTTACTTACGATGTAGAGATGTCTTATTATAAGGAAAGTGGTGATCCAAATGATAAACCGCCTCAAGAACTCAAGGATCTGATTGAGAGAGGAGATTTGGGAAGAAAAACAGGAAAAGGATTTTATAAGTACTATAATAGTTAATTAAAAAATAATTAAAAAAATCCCTTACCTTTGCTTGGTAGTCCTTGAGCATCTAATTTTTCTATGTTCAAATCATTCATGTAGGGATTTTAAAGTCTTTCATCTATTATTTTTATCATTAAGTCTATTGAAGGTCTATCCGTTTTGTCCTTACCAATATAAGTCCAAACAATTTCTCTGTTTTTATTGATCAAAAATTTACTGGGAACTGCTTGTTTTACTTTCATGGTTTTAGCACCACCAGGTGCAAACCAATACACATCATAATCCTTAATAATCTTGGTATTTCGATCAGATATAATATCAATATTAAAATTATTTTCTTCTTTAAACCCTTTCAGAAGTCTTGGACTATCACTTGCTATGGATATCACCTTGACATTTCGTTTTTCAAATTCAGATTTAAATTCTGTAAGAAGACTTAAATGAGCTTTTCAATGAGTTCACCAATTTCCCCGAAAAAAATCTATTAAAACTCCCTCATAATTGGTTAGAAGTTCTAGCAAATTTATTTGATTGCCATATATATCGGTAGTCTCAAATAAAGGAGCAATTGTTCCAATAGGTAATCCTTTTGGTCGTGGCGGTTCTTCTTCAGTCATATTTAATCTAACAATATTTTAGAATTTAAAATGAATGTCTATAAGTTATTAAAAAAGAGTTCAAATAATGAATAATATTCCTTCATATGAGTTTATTAATTTAGATAATTAATTCATCCCAGAATGTTTGAATGGAAGTTTTTAAATCAATATTAATACCTGCGTAATAACTCAATAATGAGACTCTAAGTTCTAAGTCCGCATCATAAGTAATTAATCCTAATGCATAAATTTGAAAAATACTCACTGTTATTTGCTTAGTTGTATTAGCTAGTTTTGGGAATTCTTTATAATATGCATTTTTAACCTCTCCAATTTTTACATTCTCAGGAAGTGTTAAATTAAAAGGATCTGTAGTACTTATTGTGAAAATATCTACATTTAAATACACATCTTGCACAGAATAAATTCCTTTATTTATAATATCAAAATTAACAGTAATATTTATTCGATCATCAGAATTTAGAGGAAGTCCATCAGGTCCAGAATCTACTGAAAATGAGTAATTATCTTTTAAATCAAAGGATAAATTTAAACCACTTACAATAACACTTATAGTATATCCAAGTATTATGATATTTAATAAATATCCTAACCCTCTAAAGAGCCATCTCAACTTAAATTCCTTCTTAATTTTCACCCGGTATTCCTTTTTCTTTCTAAGTTCTATTATTCCAATTAAATGTTGAATTGCTGAAACTCCAGCTATTACTAGTAATAACCAAGCTATTAATTGAAGACCTAAAAGAACTTGAGCCTGAGCTGTATTAATATAATAATTACCTAATTTTACTCCAGGAGTAAAGCCTCCAAAAAGATAGAACAAATAAATACCTTGATAAATAGCTATTGCAAAAGCTATTAGACGATTGGTCATTGTGTCTTTTGGAAACATACGTTTAATGATTGTTAAACCCACTCCAATGATTCCAATAATGATAAGGCTAATAATAAAGCCTTGACTGAAGGTAATGATGTTATAAATTGAAAGAATGGTAATTAAAATGAGAGGTAACGCTATATAGAATATAGCTCTGATTAATCCATAAAGAATCATTTTAAAATATTGAATTTCCATTACTTTTTGACCAAGTTTTTAATGAAACTTTAACTTTAGTATTATTTAAATTTTCACTTTCAAGACCTAAGACTAAATTCTTTTTTTCAATTTAAATTTCAATTTATAATAATCAATAAAATTAATTAAAAAAAGAAAATTTTAAAAAAGAGAGATTATATTTCCCATGGAAACGGAAGCGAAACATTTAATGCAATAAAAATCCCTGCGTATGTTGTAGAAAACGAAAGTTTGAATAATAAAGTAGCATTTGTAGTCATTAATCCATAGATTATAGTGGTATTAGTGATACTAATAGAAATAGTTTGATCCACTGTATTAGTAAATGAATGAAATGTTTTTTGATATGGAGTTGGAATGCCTCCTATTTTTGTATGCCATGGTAGAGCAGAAGCATTATCAGTTTCTACTGTAAATAATTCAGCGTTTAATGACACATTATTAATAGCATATATACCTGCATTACCTACATCAAAAGTCATATTAAGACTTAAAGAATCATCTGTATACTGAGGCGTTCCATTGTCATCATAATCATAAGCGAAATTTTGAAGATTAAAGTCTAAATTTAATCCACTATAAATTATACTACCAAAATAACCTAAAATTACGAGACTTGCGAGTATTCCTAATCCTTTAAAAATTCTGCTTACCCTAAATTCCTTTTTAACAGTAACTCTATATTCTTTCTTTTTACGTAATTCAATAGCTTCTATTAAATATTGTAGTCCTCTTATTATAGTAGCTCCCAGGAATAACCACGCAATTAATTGTAAGCCTAAAAAAGCTTGGACAGAGATCATTGGACTAATATAATCAATGGAATAAGTTCCTAAAGTTCTTCCTGGCTCGAATCCTCCGAATATGTAGAAGAGAAAAATTCCAGAATAAACCGTTATTCCAAATCTAATAAGACGATTTGCCGATGTATCTTCAGGAAATGCATGTCTTAGCATAGAAATTACAACGCCAATAATTCCAAATATAAGAATTGAGGTTTTGAAACCGTCTGAAAATGTCATTATGTTATAAAGTTCAAGAACATAAAAGAGAATAAGAGGAACAGCGATATAAAATATAGCAGAGAGAATTCCATGTAAGATCATTTTTCCCCATTGAATTGCCATAATTATTTTACCCTTTTTTCTATTAATTTTTCTATTTAAATGGAATCTTAACTTTAATATCTCTTATCGTTTATTTAAATTTTAACACTAATAATTTAAGATTTAGTGATTTTCAATTTTAATCAATAAATTTCCTATTAAACGGTGACTAAATGCAAACAAAACATCTAATAACTTCCACCAACGTGGAACAAATATTTCCTTTTTACGCTTCCTAGATGCTTTTAACGCACGTTTAGCAATGTCTCTAGTTTTAACAAATTGATAAAGAAAGCCTCGTTTTTTGTAACTATTTATCCAATCAACCATTTCTGAGGTATGATAAAACTTTGTATCAGCCGGAGCAGGCACTACTGTAATTACATCAATTTTATGGTTTTGAATTTTATATTCTAATCTAACAGAATTTGCTAATGCAATTATCGCACTTTTACTCATTGCATAAGCTGCCATATAAGGGACTCCCGTCTTTCCCGCAGAACTTGAGGAGAAAATTAATTGTCCTTCTCTTCGATCAGGATTCTTTTTTATTGGCGCTGGACGGCCTATATAAGGAAGTGCTGCTTGAAGAACTAACCACATACCATCCACATTTATTGACATGATTTTTCTATATTCCTCAAAACGTCCATTATTAGTAATAGAACATTTACTACCTATTCCCGCATTATTAAACAAAATATCAATATATTTTTCCTTATCTCCTATAGTTTTTAGTACTCGGCTAATTTGTTCTTTATTCGTTAAATCCATTTCAAACCAATCTACATATTCCGCGCCCAATCCTTCCAATTCTTCTATTAATTCATCTATTGCCGAATTAGGTAGATCTAATAAATACATTCTCATCCCTAAAGGAGCAAAAACCCTGCATACCGCACTACCAATATCTCCACTTGCTCCAGTAATCACAAACACTTTTCCTTTGTACCATTTTTTCTTCATATTAAAACAACCTGAAACTAATTACTAAATTTTAACAATTATAATAGCTTATAAAAATATGCCTTCAGAAATTATGTTTTTAGATTAATACGCGAAAAATGGGATAAAATGAAAGTAAGCGTTATTAACAAAAACTTTTACATTGTTCAATCAATAACAGTTATAAGACTTTTACTTACTTTTACATTTTTGTTTTTTTATCTCATAGATCTAACAATTTTAGCGATTTCTGTATTTATCATTGCTGGAATCACAGATATTCTTGATGGATGGATTGCCAGAAAATTAAATGGGTGTTCTGATTTTGGATGTTATTTTGATGTGTCTATCGATTTTTTCCTAATCTTAAGTGCATTCATATCTTTTGTTATAGATGGAATATATCCTTATTGGGTAATAATTATTATTTGTTTTGTGTTCTTACAATTTATTTTAACTTCGAAATTTAAAATACTCATTTATGACCCTGTAGGGAAGTATTGGTTAGTATTTCTTATTATAGTTACAATCATTACATTAGTATTTCCCTATTACTACGTTTATTACATAATGATCATTGCAATCATAAGCTACTCCATAGTTTCATTAATTTCCCGTATTAAATTTCTTTATAAACTGAAGATAAACTCAAAAAGAAAAAATTCAATTTAATAAATTCAATTTAAGGTTTCTAAAAATAATTTAATCCTGATTAGCTTTAATTTTAAACTAATTAAGAAACCTTAATTTCTTTAGTTTTTTCATATTTATATTGCGATTTAATAGCAATTCTTTTAGCTAATTCATAGCTGAAAATTCCTATAACTGCTTTTAAAGAAGCTTTTTTACCAACTTTCTTATAAGTAAGATTAAGGAGCACTCCAATTAACGTTGTGACTATGAAAATTGCGACCCATATTGTAAAAACATTGAAGAAGTCACTAAATAAAAAGAATAAGAGATTGTGAGTTAAGTAAATTGTAAATGAATAATATGAATAGTAAAATAAGAATTTATAACTTTTTTTTGTAGTTATCAATTGAAATTCTTGAATAGTAATAAAAATCGATAGTAAAACTATCACTACCCCTAAAGAATAAATAAACGACGAAAATGTTCTCAATACTAAAAACTGGGGAAACATAAATATAACACCAAAAATTATTAAAAATCCACCGAAAGCTAAAGTAGGAATTATAAAATTGATTTTAAATTTAACTCTCCTTTCATTTTGGGTATCTATCGAGTTCAAATTAAATAGTATATCACCTAGAACCGTACCTATTAAAAAGATACCTAAAAATGATAATATGGTATATCCTATGTCTGCAGGATGGTATAGGAAATAAAATGTATAACCAAAAAAGTTTAATTGTCCTTCATACTGTTTTAAAAATTCAAATATTAAAGGATTTATTGATATTATAAAAAATCCAAAAATTATTCTAACATAAATATTAGTCTTTAAAAACGGCCACGATAAGATTAGACAAAATCCAACGGTTTGTAGCACATACCAACTCCAAAGACTATAGAATCCCTCATAAAATATTCCAATACAAAAGTTATAAATAAAAGC
>JBHLPZ010000136.1:0-8582 GCA_048885325.1 Candidatus Odinarchaeota archaeon | reverse complement strand
GTACAAAATTATAACATGCGCGCTAGTGCTAAAAACTTTTTGAGAGAAGATCTTAAAGATGTAATAGATTATTGTCATGGTAGAAATCCTCCAATTAAGGCGTATTTTTTAACCAACATTCTGATTTACGACTCAGAACTTCAAGATTTGGAAAATCTACTAGACCTAGCAAAGAGGGGAGGCATAGACGCTATTATCAGTCATGATTTAGCAACTATTAGGTTTGCTAGAAAATTGAAATTACCTTTCCATATATCAACACAAGCAAATATATCGAATACAGAATCTGCTAAATTCTTTGAAGAATTGGGAGCAGATCGGATAATTTTAGCCCGAGAATTATCCTTAAAGCAGATTAAACTCATAAAGCATCATCTAAAGACCACCGAAATAGAATGTTTTGTACATGGTTCAATGTGTACATCAATTTCAGGGCGCTGCTATCTCTCAGCTAGTTTATGCGATTCAGAGGAGTATTCAGCAAATCGGGGGAATTGTGTACAACCATGTAGAAGAGAATGGAGAGTTATAGATGATGAAAATAATGAACTTCTTTATAATGGTCAAATGTTTTTAAATACAAAAGATCTTTGCATGATAGAATATATACCTAAGCTAATTGAAGCCAATATTGATGCCTTTAAAATTGAAGGGCGAATGAAAGATCCCCTCTATATTAAAACCGTATCTGAATGTTATAGAGAAGCAATAGATAGTCATTTCAAAGGAACATTCACTAAACAAAAAGTCACCAATTGGATTGAAAGATTATCTAAAGTGTACAATCGAGGATTTCACACCGGTTTCTATTTTCATAGGCCTACACTAGAAGATATTGAGCTAGAAGAAAGAGGTAACATATCTCCTTATAAAAAGCACTATATTGGGAAAGTTTTATCATTTGATCCGGTTTCCAAAACAGCAAATGTTTTGTTAGAAAGTTTGGAAGTACCCTTAAAGTTAGGAGATGAAATTATCATTATTGGAGAAAATACTTATCAAATTGAGAAAATAAATAAGATGATCTTTAAGGGTGAAAAAATTAAAAGCATTGCAAGAAAGCGGTATAGTGATCCAGTTAAAATTAATTTAAGAATTGATAATTGTGAAGAAAATGATAAAATCTACATCCTTGAAAAAAAAATATCATAGATAAAATTTATATCATTTATATAACATAAATCAATTGGTTTTTGTTAAGATCCTAAATTAAAAGATTAAGAGACTGACAACTTCAAATGGAATTTGAGGAAAAAAGAAAATATTTGGTTGAAAGTCTAATAAATCGTAAAATTTTAAATGATCCGAATGTAATTCGGGCAATGCTTAAAGTTCCTAGGCATAAATTTGTACCCCAAGGAGCAGTATCATCAGCTTATATAGATTCTCCTCTTTCTATAGGTTTAGGACAAACGATCAGTGCTCCTCATATGAATGCCATGATGTGTGAATATTTAGAACTAAAAGAAGGAGATAATGTATTAGAAATAGGAACAGGTTCGGGATATCATGCAGCTCTTTGTGCTGAAATTGTAGCTCCTAAGGATTCTGTAAATCCTGGTCATGTGTATACAATTGAACGCCATAAAAAGTTAGCTGATAAAGCTCGGAAAAATCTTGAAGATACTAATTATGGAGAACGCGTTTCTGTAATTCATGGAGATGGCACCTTGGGTTATGAAAAAGAAGCACCTTATGATAAAATTCTTGTAACAGCAGCATCACCTAAAAAAGTCCCGCCTCCCTATAAAAAACAATTAAAAAATGGTGGCATTCTTTGTATACCCGCAGGATCTAGAGAATGGGGGCAGAATCTCTATATAATTCGCAGGAAAGGAGATGAGTTTAAGTCCGAGAATGTCACTGGGGTTAGGTTCGTAAGCCTTATAGGAAAATATGGTTGGCCAGAATAACTAAAAATTAAATATGAGCAAATAAAATTAGTTTAAAAATGAAATGAAAAATTTATTTTTGAAATTTTTTTTTAAATTTTTCTTCTACTAATTTTTTACGGATATTTTTTATTACTTCATTATGTTCAATATTTTGTTTAGCAGATTTATCGGTATAGTTGAAGCCATTTCGTTTACCATTTTTGTAAAAATCCATAAAAAAAACCAATATTAAACGATTTTTATTTAGTGATAATATGCTAGAAGTATATTTAAAGCTTCATAAATTCGACATAAATTATTCGTGAAAGTAGAGCAAAGCATGCTTACTAAAGATTTTTATATTAGAATTAATACACTTTTAATTCAATATGATATTCAAAATTATTTGATAAATTAAACTGTGGGATAACGTTAATTCCCTGAAAAATTTTCTTATAGCCTTCATCTGTGTAGGCATATGCAACAATTGGGAATTTCCCGATCTTTATTGACTCTAAATCTGATTTTGAGTTACTAGCAATTTCAAATTCAAAGAAAAGATCATAAGATTCATCGTATGCTTTAAAATGATGGCCTTCATACTCAAAAGATGCTAAAAGTTCATTACTTTTATCATTTGCAAATAAAACTTGATTACTTTCCCAATCAAACTTATTTGGATCACCATTAAAGAAAAACGGTATATCAATCCCTATATTCAATTCTTTTCCTATTACTTTTTCCATTTTTCCCTTTAAAATGATTTCTACTCTATTATCTTCTACAATGATTTCCTTTGTTATAGTGCAAGGATAAAACTCTTCTGAATCAGGACTTTGAATATTTCCTACACATTCTAATTCTATAATGGCAGATTTACCATCTTTTTCATTTCGAATTACTTTAAACTCTTTATCAATAAAATTTCCTAATTCATTATAATTATCTTGCTCTAATTGCTCCAAAATAACATCATTATTAAAAATTCTTACCCTTAACATACTCCTTTTGAACCTATCGACCATTAATTCTTCCTTTTCTATTTTTTCACTTTCATGATAGGCTTCAGGCCATCTTGTTAAAGTATTCAATATATTATATGATTTAGGTTTAAAATCTAATTCAAAAATAGTTCCTCCATCAGAAGGATTAATATAAAGATTTATGATATCAGATTCAATAATAATATCCATTTTACTATCCTTATTGAAATCAACAGGAAGTATGGAAATGTATTTATTTGGAAGTTTTGCAATCTCTGAATTTAATAGGTCGATAATCTTTTCAGCATTAATAAGATGCGTATATACCGAAAAACGTAAAAATTGTAAATAAACTCCCCCAAATAATCCATGCCAATAACAATCATTGCACTGAGCTTTATAAATTTCGTCCCAAGCTTCATTAATCTTTAATTTATGTTTTTTCAATTCTGCTTGATTTAGCCGATTTTCAATTTCGATTAACTTATCACGTATATAAAGCATTTTTTTATGCATATTATTTGATTCTGGATATTTTACTAAGAAATAGCGCCAGAATCCTCCCTTTAGAAATAAGTATTCATCTTCTTTTTCTGGATTATCTTTTAACTGTTTTCTAATTTTTTTAAACTTCTTTCTAATAGGAGTTAGCAACACCCATTCTTCCATTTTATCGTAGCTCGCTGTAGGGAGATAAACCAATCCTCTTGCTGGAACGCTTTCCATATACTCTGTAAGGGTAATAGATTTTATCCATTCGTTATTAATAATTTGCTCAAAAAAAGCAGGAATAAAAGGGTAACCATTATCACCATCTTGATGGCCATTTCCATCTACATAACATATTTCGTGAGTAGTTCCCCATACGCCCATCTTTTCGGCATCAGAGATCAATAATGCGATTCTGTCTCCTTTTTCATCAGCCATTTTCCTTAAATAATCAATAGATAGATAGGTGGGTTTCCATGGAGTTAAATAACGTAATTCTTCATTAATAGGAAACACCCTTAATGTCTTTCCCTCATCCTCAGTAACATATGAATAGAGTGTATCCACTTCAGTTATACCAGTCGATCGAAAATGGTTATCGTCTACAATAACATATTTTAAACCAATATCATTCAAAAACGAAGGATAGTTTGGTTCCCAAACTCTTTCTGATAACCATGCTCCTTTAACATCTAGACCAAAATTTTCTTTAATAAAAGTTGACAATTTATTCATTTGAGCAATCTTATCTCTATAAGGAATGATGGCAAATATAGGCTCATAATAACCACCACCAATTATTTCTAATTGCCTTCGCTTAGCCATATGTTTCAGTTTTTCAATAAAATTGGGCTTATTGGCAATTAACCATTCCAGTAGATTCCCAGAGAAATGTAGAGTAACTTTAACTTCAGAATATTTATATAAATTATCCATTAATGGTTCATAGGCTTTCTTATAAGCATCTTCTATAACCCACGGAAAATTATCAACTGGTTGATGAAAATGGAATACTAACGGAAGGTAAATGCTTTTTTCTTCGGACATATCCATTATTTGCTATTTTTATGTGATAAAAAGTCGTCTTTAAATTTAAATGTGATATTAATAGAAATTAAAAATAAATAATAATTAAGGAGTTAAAAAGTATTTTAGATTTAACTGCTTTCCTTCAAAATTAAAATATTCTATCTTTTTTTAAAACTTCTATATCATTGGATTTATTATTTTATATTAAAAATCTAAATTTGGGGAAGAATCATCTGCTTCAAAAAATTTTTTTAAGCTTAAAATATCTGATTCTATTGATTTTGTTTTTTTGTTATATATTTTAGTTGGATAATTTTTTAGAGAAAATTCAGCTAATTGGAAAAGAACTCTATTTAGATGTTTCCCTTTTTGAGTTAAAGAATATTCAATCATTAGTGGTGTAACAGATCTAACTGATTTCTTGATTAGCCCTGAATCTTGCAATTCTTTTAGCCTTAAAGACAACATTTTTGTACTAATTTGAGGATTTGAATCTAAAAATTCTGAAAACCTTTTTTTCCCTCGAAACATATCCCTAATTATTTGTATTGACCATTTCTTTCCAATGATATTAAGAGTTACTTCTATAGGACAACTTTTCATATTCTTTAAATCTTCCCAAACTTCCATTTTTCTCACAATATTACCAAATTGTTACTTATCAGTTTAAATAGTATAAAAATTTGTTACTTTATAACATTTTGTTACTTAAATAAACTAATAAATAAATCATAAAACAGTTAGTAAATCATTCACTAGGTAATTAAAAATGGAGAATATTATTCAAATTAAAGAAGAAATTGATTGCGATATCTCTACAGCATTTGATTTATTTACCACTAATGAACTATTAGAAAGTTGGTTAACTGAAAAAGCTGATGTAGATCCTAAGGTTGGAGGTAAATATGAACTCTTTTGGGAACCTGAAAATAGAGAGAGGAATAGTACAATTGGATGCAAAATAACTGGAATTGAGAGAAATGAATTTCTATCATTTGATTGGAAAGGGCCTGTTGATTTTCAATCATTTATGAATGTGGCTGATCCACTCACCCATGTGATTATATTCTTTTCTCATAAGGATAGAGATCTAAATAAAACATTGATACATTTATTCCATACAGGCTGGAGAAAGGATGCAGAATGGAAAGAAGCTCGCAATTATTTTGAACACGCATGGTCAAAGGCGCTACAAGGATTAAAAGAAAAGATTAAAAATAAGGCTTTATCTTAAAGTAAAAGAAAAAATTATATATCAATTTTGACTTTATCTGATTTAATTACGTCATATAATTCTCGCCAAATTTTTCGTTCTTCTTTCGTCGCAAAGTAAACTCCTATAATTATTATCACATAAACGATACTAATTACTAGTCCTATCATCGCGGAGATAAATTGCGATTCCGGACCGAAGTAAGTTACTGCATGATCATCGAATATTAAAAGTAACCAGTATTCATCAACAATAAAACCTAAACCTGCACCAAATAGAATATGTTCAATTCTTACAAACCACTTTCCTTCAAAAAAGGTAAGTACTAAACCAATCGCTAAGGCGATGATGCCATAATGAAAGTGGTGAAAGTGAATGTTATAATCACCGATTTGAAAAATTAGACTCGTCCCTGGTGAGATGATCGTGAATATTTTCGAACCCCATAATGCAACACTGAAGGCAATTAACCCAAGAAGAGGTGCTTCAAGCCTTAAGACGATCTTATGTTCTAAACTCTCTTTAATTTCATAAATCACTCGTTCTTTTCCATATTTCTGCTTTTTTATCTTTCTAGAAGACATATACTAATCCTACCATTATTAAATTTATTTTTTTATTTATTTTCTATATTTGAAAACTTTTTGGTTTTTCTAAGGTAAATTCGCTTATAAAATTTCTAAATTAATAATTAAGGATTAGACTATTAATTAAATTAATTAAGTATAATTTGTATAAGGTATTTTGAATAAATAGTAGATCATAACAGTTGATCCTTATGCCATCGGATTTTGATAAAAATTTAATCCAGCAAGTTATTAATTCTAATGAATTTAAAGCTTGGCTTATTTCAAGGAGATGGTTCGGTGATAAATTGCTTTTATCCAATTTAGAATTTCAAATTGTTATTAAATATTTTGAATTTATTTCAGATAGGATATTTATTACAGTAATAACAGTAGAAAAAGAGAAGTATACCAAATCTTACTTCTTACCATTAATATACTATCATAAGATTACAGATATTCTTGAACCTATAGAAAATACAAGGGAAAATATTGTTAAATTGACGGAAAACACTTTTAGTAAGATGTTAATAAGAACTATCCCAGAAGAAGGACAAAGTAATGTTTTTCCAGTTAATTTGATTGAAGCAGAATACTGCTTATTTTTTTGGAAAAAATTATTTTTTGAAAAAGAGATTTCAGAGTTTTTCCCCTCATTATCCTTAAATCTGACATTATATGCCGACCAATTCCAAGATGAAATTAATATGAAGCAAGTTCAGAATCTCATAGAAGCAAGTTTATACCCTGAAAGATATGAACTTTCTATAGAACAGTTAGGCGGAGGAAATACCACAAATTTACTATTTCTTTTGAGTATTAAAAATTTAAATAAACCTAATTCAAACCCAATTTCATATGTAGTAAAATCTTACAAGGAGTATCTCGAAAGTTTTGAACCAAGAATTTTATTTGTTTTGGTTAAAAATAATTTTCCAAATGCTCCAAAAATTTATGGAACGCTCAAATTTCACGAGAAAGAGACCATAGGTATTCTCGAAAATGTACAAAATATTGGAAATGTCGGAGATATTTACTGGAATGAACTTAATGATATGGTTAATCGAGTGTATAAAGACCTTGATGAGGATTATTCTTATCTTGCTGATAAACAAAAGAGGATTGAAATAATAAAGGAAAATTGTAGTGAATCCTTAAAAGTCTCAGAACAAATTGGCATTCAAATAAAGCAATTACACAAAGCATTGATTTTATCAGATCAAATACAATTTAATAAAGAAGTAGTTGATAGTGTAAAATATCTGAAAAATTATACTATTAAGTTATATTCAATGATAACATTAATTGAATCAAAAATGAAGAAAAGATCCGGAAATTCTTTCTTTAAATCCCCTAAAATTAGTTCGATATTAATAGATATTAAGGATATCATTGAAAAATTTAGAGCAGAATTTCAAGCACCAGAAATAACAATCCAACCTGTTCATCAAGATTTACATATGCAACAAATACTTTATAACAAAACTAATGGACAATATCAATTTTACTTCATTGATTTTGAAGGTGATCCCCAATTGACTCTCGAAGAGAAAAAAAAAAAATTTCCAATTGAGAAAGATTTAGCTTCCTTTCTAAGATCTTTGAGTTATATTAAATTTAACACTTTACTTCATTTGATTGAAAAAAAAATTGTTGATCCTAAGAAATTTGAGGTTCCAGAGGAATTTTTATTTAACCTTTATTTTAGAAAAACATCAACAATCACTCAAAAGCATAAAATTCTTGAAATGTTTATGAAATTACTAAATAGTTGGGAAAATCGATTAATGGGAAAATTATTCGATAAAAATCTTAATCTGCATTTTACATTAATTAATTATTTCACAATAGAACGAACATTACATGAATTAGATTATGAATTGCTTTTTAGACCTAATAAAATAATTGTTCCTATTTTGGGGCTAAAGGAAATTATAGATAAATATTAATAAAGTTTTATTTTAACTGGAATTTTTCTTTTCAAAAATGCACTATCATTGAAATAAATATTTACTCTTCTATTTCTGGAAATTTAGCAAATTCAAAAGAATAATGTGAAGAAGATCTACTAGTAGGTTGAATTTCACTTTTATACTTTGCTCTTAAGCTTTTATTTCCTTTCATCTCTTCCTCAATGTAATTGGGATTCATTTCTTTATTATTGAAAATTCGCCATAAAAATGCTTCTACAAACTTACTTGGACCAAATTCCTTTGTGATTAATAAATAATTTTCTTCATCAATGAATCTTGTAAAAAATCCTAAATTGTCACATAATTCTAACTTATAATCGACATTATCTTCTTTACCATTTATACGAGCAATATCATTAATAAAACGGGCCAATTTATCACCTAATTTTATATGTTCCTTCTCTTCCATATTTTCAATTAATTTCTTCACGTAACTTCTTTTGATCACTATAAAG
>JBHLPZ010000135.1:0-8585 GCA_048885325.1 Candidatus Odinarchaeota archaeon | reverse complement strand
ACCTCCCTGCAACGGTTTTCCAAAGATTTTTTTAGCGTTTGGGCCTAAAATTGCAATTTTATTTATATTAGCAATATCTATTGGTAAGAATTTCGATTCATTTTTAAGGAGTATAATTCCTTCTTCAGCAATTTGCTGAGCTATTTTTTGATGCTCTGGGATATTTAATACTTTTGGAACTTTCTTTTCAACTTTCTCAAATAATCCTACTCGAATAAATGTGCGTATTAAATGGCGTATAGCATAATTTAAATCTTCTTCACTTATTTCTCCATTATTTAACGCTTTCTGAACTTTCTTTGGTGTAAGTTTTTTACTAAAAAAGCTTCCTGGCATTTCTAGGCTTAATCCTGCTTTAACACAGTTTGCGGTACTAGATGTACGTTGTGCTGCACCCCAATCAGTAACAACATGTCCCGTAAATCCAAGTTGACCTCGTAAAATATCTCGTAATACATATTTATTTTCTGCGCCATAAATACCATTTATTTTGTTATAGCATACCATCAAGCCCCATGGATCTGATTTTTCAATGATTCTTTTGTAATTCTTTACATAGATTTCTTGTAAGGCTCGCTCACTTATTTCGGTACTTATTTTCATACGTTTTGTTTCTGAATTATTAGTTAAGTAATGTTTTATACATGATGCTATTTTCTGAGATTGAATTCCTTTAACTACCTCAGCGGCAATATCAGACGATAATACTGGGTCTTCACTTAAATATTCGAAATTCCTACCACATAACGGAGAGCGGATTATATTGACACCTGGTCCTAATACTTGATGTCTTCCAGACAATTTCGCTTCCTTTCCTATCGCTTCCCCCATTTTATACGCCAATTGTTTATTCCAAGTTGCTGCTAATCCAATTGTGGCAGGAAATCGGGTTCTTTTTCCTCTATGACTAGAATGCCAAGCAATTCCAAGAGGACCATCAGTCATACCAAAAGCAGGTATATTTAGGCGTTTAATTTTATTAGTTCTCCAAAAACCATCACCCCTTAGAAGTCGAATTTTTTCATTGATGTTTAATCTTTCTATAAGGTCTTGAATACGAGCTTCTTCATCAACATTGGGGTTTAAATAAAGAAAATCCTTGTTCATTTTACTTACATTAACTTTTTATTACTTTTTTTAATTATTAATTAATTTTTAATTATTAATTAAGATCTATAGATAATCAATCTTATTTTTTAAAGAAAAAGGCTTGTATTGTTGAATCTATTAACTTATAAGCCCATTTCACGTAAGTTTTGCATCATTTCTTGCTTTTTCTTACCTTTTAAATCATACCATTTAAGAAATATTAACGCAGCTATGATACAAAAAATGAAAGGAAATAAACCTTGAATCAAACGGAGTCCTAATAAAGCCTCATCAGTATGGATTAAATCATTTGGATCATAAATTGTAATAGCATGAGTTATTGCAACAATAAAGCTTTGAATTAACAAGGTAGATCTAACAAAAATATTTCTAATTCCTATTAACGTAGCTTGATGATGCTTTTTAGTTTTCACAGCTATTTCATCATAACAATCTGCTAAAACAGGTGATAACATAATCATGTACATTGCAATTGCCACACCATTGAAAGAACTAATTAAATAGAATTCTAATGCATTCGTGATAAACAAATTCATTAATAAACTAAGACCAAAAACTATTAATCCTATTGAATAAGTATTAGAATGACCAATTTTTTTCGCGAGTAGAGCCCAAAAAGGCATTGTTAATAATGAGGAGATAAGCGTTAAAACTGCCCCGATTGATCTTATTTGTTGTTCTTCTTGTAAAACATCATCTACAAAATTTACAGCATTCATACTCGTTAAACCAATTGCTATCATGAATGAAATATATGTAAAAAGAGCTAACATAAAATTCTTTTGCTTAAGCATTATTTTCATGGTTCGAAAAAAAGGAATTTTTTCCGCAGTTTCATAACCTATTATAAACCTTTCTTTTATCTCATCAGATTCTTTTGAACCAGGAAAAAAAGTTATTAAAGAAATCACTAAGAGTATACTACTTATTAATGCAGCTATTATAAACGTAGTTGGATTCCCAGGATCAATTATTTGAGACCAGATTGTTATTGCTAAAAAATTCGCTAAAAAAGTGAAGAGTTGAGTAAAAAAACCTGCTCTTCTACGCGCAGTTTCACTTCTAAAATGGGCAGCAAATGCTCCAAAAGAATGTGTTTGAAAAAGTGAATTGAATATATCAAATATACATACAATTAATAAATAATATAATAAAATTGGTAAGGCACTTTCTGGACCTGAGACAGAAGGGGGCGTAAATAACAAAATAAATAAGATGATTGTTGGAATACCACTAATGATAATCCATGGAGTATGGAATCCAAACTTTCTTGTCGATTTTAAGGGTCGATCTGTATAGTATCCTAAAAGAGGATTACTAATCATGCTCCAAATTGTATAAATAGCATTCGCAATCGCCATATAGATTGGCCATAGAGATACTAGATTTATTAAACCAAGTTCTCCTTCATAGTAAGTCCAAACATAGTTATTAAAAGCTACAATAATATAAGTATTAAAAAAGTAACCCATAGAAAATAAAATTGTTTTGCCTAAGGTTTTCTCTTTAAATTTAGATTGTTCTGATGACTTCAAAATTAGGTTTTAGATTTAATTTTCAATATTATTAAATTCATTTAATTCTATATTAAAGTAATTTTTTTAAACTCAAAACAAAAAATTATTTACCTTTAAATATTAAGTGAGATAACTTATTAACTCTTTATTAAATCGTAGTTATGGCTACTAATACAGAAAATTATTCAAATATAATTTTTATATTAGCAGATGATATGGGTTATGGAGATTTAGGTTGTTATGGCTCTGAAAAGATTCCTACACCTAATATGGATAAAATTGCATCTGAAGGTATTCGTTTTACAGATGCACATTCATCTTCTGCTGTTTGTAGTCCCAGTAGATATTCAATTCTCACTGGTCGTTATTGCTGGCGTACTAAATTAAAGCGAAGTGTCCTATGGGGATATAGTTTTCCACTTATTGAACCAGAACGACAAACAATAGCTACATTATTGAAAAAAAGAGGGTACCACACAGCGGCAATTGGAAAATGGCATGTAGGGCTTAAATGGCCAACCCGAAATTATGAGCCTCTTAAAAATCCTCATACAATAAACCCAGATATCGATTTTTCAAAACCTATAAAAGGAGGCCCTACATCTCTCGGTTTTGATTATTTTTTTGGAATATCTGGGTCGCTTGATATGCCACCCTATTGTTTTATTGAAAATAAACATACTGTAGGAATACCCTCTATTCCAAAAAAACCTTTATATCAACAGCAAAGAGAAGGATTAATGGTTCCAGGTTGGCGTGATGATGATGTTGATATAAAATTCACTGAAAAAGCAATTCAATTTATCCAAGAGCATGTTAAAAGTAATAGCACTCGACCATTCTTTATATATTTATGTACATCAGCCCCTCATCGTCCATGTGATGTACAACCAAATTTTATAAAAGGCAAGAGTCAAGCTGGTGATCGAGGAGATATGGTAGTTTTAGTTGATTGGGTGGTTGGACAAATTAATAACGAACTTGAATGTCTAGGATTGACTGAAAATACCCTTATCATAATCACAAGTGATAATGGAGCGAGATCCACATGCTTCAATGGTAAAGATTATGGCCATAAATCAAATGGTTCTTGGAAAGGTCAAAAGGGAGATATTTGGGAAGGTGGTCATCGGGTACCTTTAATTGCAAGATGGCCAAATCATATCGAACCGAATTTAATATCTAAAGAACCCTTATGTTTAGTTGATCTCTTTGCTACCTTTGCAGCTTTGTTAAATCTACCGCTATCTGATCGAGTTCCTGAAGATAGTTTCAACATACTTCCCGCAATGTTAGGTAAGAAACAAGTAAATCAAATTCGCGATTCAATAATTCACCATTCTATGTGGGGAATGTTTTCTATACGCCATGAAAATTGGAAATTAGTTAAGGGTCTTGGTTCAGGAGGTTTTACTTTACCAGCTAAGATTATTCCCAGAAAAGGAGAACCAAAGGGACAGCTCTATGACTTGGAAAAAGATCCAGAAGAACAATATAATCTATGGACTGATAAACCAGATGTAGTAGAGATCTTAGAAATTTTATTAAATCAAATAAAAAAGAAAAATTAAATTTGATTATTTTAATTTGTCTCTTCTTACTTAAAAGAGTTTAAATAATTTTTTAACATAATAGTCTATAGATTTATTAAGATTTATAAAAAACTCAATGACAAAATCAACTTTAAAGAAATCAATAGCTTTAGTATTGATTATAATATTTCTGCCTATAATTCGTAGTTCTGGCATAATTAATTCATTTTCTGCAAATTGTATTAAAAACGATAAAATTAAAATCTACCTATCTCCCGCGATTCACATTTTTATAAATGGAACTGCACGTGGAGTAGGGGCTCAGAATTGGACATGGGCAAGCTCACAGGAATGGTGTCAAGGTAGCGGTACGAAAAATGATCCTTACTTGATTGAAAATGTATATGCGGTTATTGATATTGTTAATTCTAATTGTTTTTTTGTTATTAGATATTGCTTATTTGGCGATTTATTGATTTTAAATACATCTAATGCTGTATTATTTAACAATACCCTTAATAATCCTAATAATGAAATCAAAATAATAGACTCTAGGAATTTTAATATATCTGATAACTATATATCTCGCTCAACAACACATGGAATTAGTCTGAATTTATGTAATAATTTTACGATATCCAACAATAAATTAATAGAAATAGATAATTATGCGATATATTGCACAAATTGTTTGAATCTTAATATAGAAAATAATTACTTAACAACTATGAATACTTATTACTATCATTTACTTAAAAGCATTTATTTATCAAATGTAAATTTTAGTAAATTAAATGGAAATATATTACAATTTTTGAAGGTAGATTACCACATTTTTCTCTATCAAAGCAATTATAATTTAATTCATAATAATTCAATCTTGTCCTCTCATGGTTTCAGTAGCCTATATTTACAAGAAAGTAGTTTTAATAATATAACAAATAATTCATTTCAAGAAGAATCTCAAGGAATATTTTTATGGGAGGGATGTTGTAACAATAGAATATTATATAATAATATTAGCCATATTTATGATGGAATAAGGATATCCGAGGAATCTAACAATAATCAAATTATCCTGAATCAAGTTGAGTATATTAGAAGTGATGGAATCACTGATGGTAATGGAATTACTATTTCTGATAGTAGTTTTAATGTTGTTTTAAACAATACACTAAAATATAGTAAATACGGTATTGAATTAACATTAAGTAATTATAACGTTATAAAATATAATGAGATATTAGAATACACTTTAGGTTGTATTGAAGAAACTTCTTGTGAGGGAAATGTAATTGCTGATAATTACTGTAGTTCTTCAATTGCTCCTTCAGATAATGATAATAGAATAAACTGGTATTTTTTTATATTCATATTTATTGGATTGGGTTTGCTAGCTATTATATTAATAACAAAAATTAGAAAAAGGTAATTATAGAATGAAAAAATCATCTTTAAAGATATTCTCGATTCTTATATCTCTTTTATTTATTATTCATTATTTTGACTCAATTCAACCGCGTTCATTAAATACTAATAAAAAAGATATAATTCCTAAACTAAAAAACCAACAAACGCTAGATATCACAATTCTTATAAATGGAACTGCCAAAGGTGTAGGAGCTCATAATTGGACTTGGGCAAGCTCACAGGAATGGTGTACAGGTAATGGCACTTCCTCTGATCCTTTCTTAATTGAAAATATATCTATATCTCATTATAGTATTATTGATACTGTTGGTATAGATATTATTAATTCCGTTAACCATTTTATTATAAAAAATTGTACTTTTTACCGGTTTGCTTATGGTATTATAATTTCCAATTCAACTAATGGAAAATTATTCAATAATACTATAAATTATTGTTATGAGGGTATTACTATTACTGAATCACAGAATTTTAATATATCTCTTAATTTCTTTAGGCAGACAAATATTCACGTATTTTATCTTGAAAATAATAATAATATAACTATATCAAAAAATAAAGTGGTGGATATAGGAAATTACGGGATTTATTGTATAAATAACCTTAATCTCAATTTGATAGATAACATTTTCGATTCAATTTTTTCAATTTATGTTTTGTATTACATTTTATTCGCAAATGTTAATGAAAGTAGTATAATTAGAACTATCGGATTTTCTCCTGGATATGATAACATTGTTTTACAGTTTAGTAATAATAATTCAATTAAAAATAATTCGATCTTGTCTTATCAACACAATTCTAGAATATCTTTATATAAAAGCAGTTATAACACTATTTCAAATAATAAATTGATAGGTGATTCTCAAGGAATTATTTTAGCAGGCGGAAGCTGTAACAATAGAATATTATATAATAATATTAGCCATATTCATGATGGAATAAAGATATCCCAAGAATCTAACAATAATTTAATTATTCTGAATCAAATTAAATATAATATAAGTGATGAAATCACCGATGGTAATGGAATTACTATTTCAGAAAGTAATTTCAATAATATATTAAATAATACATTAAAAAATAATAAATATGGTATTGAATTAATAGAGAGCAATTATAACATCATAAAATATAACCAAATAACGGAATACTCCTCAAAGTGTATTTTAGAAATATCATGTCAGGGAAATATAATTACTAATAATTACTGTAGCTCTTCAATAGCTCCTTCAGATAATGATAATGGAATAAATTGGTATTTTTCTATATTTATATTTATTGGATTGGGTTTGCTAGCTATTTTTTTAATAACAAAAATTAAAACTAAAAAATAAAAATCAATCTGTTTTTGTAGATTTCTAAGAAGTTAATTAAAAGAGTATTATACGTTTTTGTAAAAGAAAATTCTAAGGGAGAAATACTTTTAAGCATTCTCAGAGAAAATATTATCATAAATTTTTAATTTGGAATCCATTTGTTTACAATTTTATTAAAAATAATAATATCAAAAGAGGTTATTTAACTGGCTAGTGGTTTGAGAATAGCTTCAGGAGCATTGCTATTTATGATAGGTTTTGTTTGCTTAATTGCAGATATAGTTATGGGAGCGATGTATGGTTTAAGCTTTGCATCACCAATATTGGGAATTTTTTTGGGTGTTTTTTTTGGTGTTGTGGGGACAGCAGGATTGTTATTAATGATAGACGGTATTAAAAGCGATTAATATTGCCAAAAATCAATTTTAACTAATATAAATCGCAATAATAAGAACAAAATTGAACTATTTCCTTTTTTTTAATTACCCTTTTCATTTTTAGGTAAAAAATAAAGTAAATTCGTGATTAGTTCGAGTTATCAAATAATTTGGACAATCCAACTTTTCAATTTTCAAATATTCCTAAAGAATTTATCGATTTATAGAAATAGAAGGGAAAATGTTCCCATATAATTTCTGTAGGGAAAATTTTTATAAAAGCCAATTTTACACATAATAGCAATTATTATATATAGTAAAGTGGAGAAAAAGAGAATTGGCACAAAAAAATATTTATGAATATGATGCTAAAAAATTGTTAGCAAGTGAATTACCTAAATATTATCCAGGTTTTAACTACCACAACAAACTCGTAGTTATCGACTGTGATACAGACTTAGAGAAAGCTATTTCTGAAAATCCTTGGATTCAATCAGAAAAAGTTGTTGTTAAGCCTGACCAACTTTTCGGAAAAAGAGGAAAAGCTAATCTCATTTTATTAGACGCAAATTGCGATGAAATGAAAGATTTTTGTTATAGTAATTTGGGTAGAGTGTGTAAAATTGGGAATGTTAGAGGGGAGTTAAAAAGACTACTAGTAGAACCTTTTGTACCACATGAAAAGGAATACTATGTCTCAATAACATCTGATAGAGAAAATGACATTATTCATTTTAGTTTTGAAGGAGGAATCTTTATTGAAGAGAACTGGGATAAAGTGTCCCATATACCCGTCCCTCTTGGTTCAGACATTGCTTCTTTTGATTTAAAAAGTAAGTTACCAAACTTGGGCGAACTAGAAGATGTTTTAATACCATTCATTAAGGGTTTATTCCAAGTGTATGTGGATCAAGATTTTACTTTTCTTGAGATTAATCCTTTTGCTATTACTAAAGATAAAAAAATTGTACCTTTAGATGTAAAAGCAAGATTAGATGATACTGCAGCTTTTCTTCATCTAAATACCTGGGGAAATCCAGATAAACCTATTGAATTTCCAGCAGGATTTGGACAGATAATGAGTTTAGAAGAAACTAGAATAAAGGAACTCGATGAAAAAACAGGAGCTTCTCTTAAGTTAACTATCCTAAATCGAAAAGGGAATGTGTGGACAATGGTAGCAGGAGGAGGAGCATCAGTTATATATACAGATACTATTGCTGATCTTGGTTTTTCAGAACAACTAGGGAACTATGGTGAATACAGCGGAAATCCTAGTCAAGAGCATACAGAAATATA
>JBHLPZ010000134.1:0-8614 GCA_048885325.1 Candidatus Odinarchaeota archaeon | reverse complement strand
CCTATAGATGTAATCCAATAAATATTTTCTAGCAAGTAATCATTATCTTCTTTTTCGATTTTTTGGTAATCTTTCAAAATAATTTGTGAATTAACCATCGCTAGTGTGCGTTTAAAGGAATGATAATCGTATTGCTCATATTGTGGCTTATTTTCTTTATAATCCCAACGATGCACATATAGAGTTTCGGCAATCAAAAGACCAGTATTTTTATCGAAAAAATAATCAGCTTCTAACATCCAGGATGCATATGAATCTCAGGCGATCCCTGGTCCACTCCAAGAGAATGTTGTTGAATAATGGTAAGCTGTAAAATTAAATAATAAGTTTTCAGCATATAACATTTCTTCAATGTAGCTAAATTCAGTCGTTATTTTGTACATTCCTATAGAAAAACCTCTTGTTAGATAGTCATTGAATACAACATTTTCATCTACTCGAAAAGTTTGTGGATTTCCAATATTAGATAGGTTCAGGAATAATTCTGTATAGGTTCCAATTAAGTAAGTATCATAAAAATCATCACTAGTATCTAATATTTGACGGTTGTTTAGAGATATTATATAAAAAAAGTCAGTTTTAGTAGTGGTTAAATTTAAGTCATCATAATATATATCAACTATTAAATTAGTATTCTCTCCTTCAGTGATTTTATTTAGTTCCATAGCATATTTCGTTGTGAAATATCCTCTCTTATTAGGGTAGAATTCAATAAAATATTCAAGGTAATTTATATTGTAAAAATCATCATACCATATCAATTCTTTTCCCTTAGCTGGAATTGATAATGTTGGAAGAAGTAATCCTGCTAGTATTATAAGTAAAAATGCAGTATAGCTATTCTTTGTACAGAAATCTCATTTATATATTAGCTTTTCACCTTTATTTAATTATAAATTTAAATTAATGAAATAATTAGGTAATTCCGTTTTTAAAAATACTTCTTAAAAAAAATAACCTAAAATTTGTTTTTTCTTTTAAATTATCACTCGTATAATTTAAATCAGTTATATTTTCCTTTCAATGATTCCATCAAGCTTTCTAATTTTGGTGAAATTTTTAACTTAAAAAGTTGGTTCTTTTTCAAAACTTTATATCCTTTAGGTAAGGTTTCCATATTTTTTAAGTAGTATTGGCGAATTTCATCTATTTTTGGTAATTCATAAATTAATTTCCCATCCATCATTATAGGTATTAATGACGGTTTTGAATTTGGAACATTAGGTTCCTCATCTAATCTTAGTAAATCTTCTTTAAAAATTCCACTTTTATCAAATATCCTATCTATTTGTTTAATTCCAGGATAGGTTAATTTTTCCTCGCTAACTTTAATCCTTGGAACCTTATTATATTCTATTAATTTATATACACCAGAAATTGTAGGATCATCTCTTGAAGTTGCTAATTCAGTTCCTATGCCAAATACATCTATTGGTGCATTATTATCTAGAATCTCCTTTACTTTATATTCATTCAAATCTGAACTTGCAACGATTAAGACTTTATCACAACCTTCCTTATCCAAGATATTTCGAACTTTTTTGGCGTGATCGATAAGGTTACCTGAATCAATTCTAACCCCTCTAATCTTATTATCGAATTTGCAAGATTTTTGCGCACCCTCTTCAGTGTCATAAGTATCAATTAGAAAAATTGAATTTTCTTTGTAAATATCATAATATGCATTAAAACTCTCAATCTCATTATTAAATCTTTGAACAAAACTATGAGCCATTGTTCCTGTTGAATTTATTCCAAGTTCGAGATCAGCTATCACATTACTTGTCCCATCAAAACCAGCTATGTAACTAGCTCTAGCCGCATACACTCCAGCAAGCGGACTATGAGATCTTCTTGTGCCAAATTCAAGTAAGAGTTTATTTGGGGCTATATTTCTCACTCTTGATGCTTTAGATGCAACTAATGTTTGATAATTAATCACATTAAGTAAATAGGTTTCAGCAAGTTGAGCATGAATCATTGGACCTTGGATTCTCATTATTGGTTCATTTGGAAAAAAATAATCTCCTTCTTTCATCGACCAAACACTTAAATTAAATTTAAAATTAGGTAAGTAAACATCATAAAAACTTGAATCTATATTTTTGAATACTTCTTTTTTTCTTAAAAATTCTATTGTCCTTTCAGTAAATCTAGCATTTAGTAAATAATATATTGCTTGTTCTAAACCAGCAAAAATCAAATAATTACGATTTTTAGGATAATTTCTTATAAATAACTCAAAAGTGGCTTTTTCGTCATTTTCATCAATATTATTTTCAAGATTATATTGGTAATAAGCAGCACTCATAGATAATTGATAAAAATCTGTTGCTAAAATCATATTAAAATCATCAATATTACCAGACCTTACATTAATCATGATTTCCTCTCATCAATATTATTTAAACATAAAATAGAATCTTAACAAATATTTTAATATTGTATAGATATAAAATTAATATTGATATATTTTATTGGATTAATCTTTAATTTTAGTGATTTTTCTGATATTCTTTACAACATATAACTTTAAAAAATCATCTCTAGTTAATTTACCATTTGTAGTTATTTTGTCTCCTTCTTTTAAAATAATTTCTTCATATAATTTTTCACTTATTCGAATACTTAACTCGTCAATAGTTTCAATTTCTTCCTCTTTAAAATCACTTTTTTTTTGAATTCTTGGACCAAATCGAACATTATTTAATGATCCCAAATAATAATTAGTCACAATATCTTGAAATTGTTGTTGTTTCTTCTCAATTTTAACGATCTCTCCCTCATAAATAGTGATACTTTGATCAAGATGCTTGATCATTTCTACATCATCGGAACTGGCATCTATTAAGGTTAAAACTTCTGCTTCTGGTTCTTCTTGTTCGCTCAAAATAACTGAGATTTCTATATTTTGAATTTTCTTCTCGAAATCTTCTGGCAAAATTGTCAAGGTCCAATCTTTTAATTGAAAATAGCTTCGCTTTAATGATAAAATAAATCCTACCCAAAAATGGCTACAGAATCCCATATTAGCTCCAATACGACAGTCACAATCTCTTTCTGGATTATCAATATTTTCTGGATTAATAGCTAAATAAGAGGAACTTTTCCAATTAAAACCTTCGAAGTCAATTTCAACTAAATGATCTTCATCATTTACAATTCTAATCGCGCTTATTTTTTCTCTTTCTATCCCTTTTATCTTTTTTATTGCAAGGTCCAAGGAATTTGTGATAATTTCTAATTCCTTTTCTTTAATTAGTTCTTTCTGTTCTTCTTCAGATAATAAACTCAAAATATTTTCGATCAATTCTAATTTCTTCCATTTAGAAAATCCTTTAATATTGAAATCTCTACAAACCTGTTTCAAATCATCTATATTTAGAGATTGCAATAAATAATTTAAATAAGTTTTATCTTCTATTTTCCGACTCATCTTAAAATCCTAAAACAAAAAGAATTTACCAAAAACATTGACACTTACGTTTTTTAATATAAATTTACATTCTCATATTTATTGTTTTTGGGTTGTTCTCATAATTTTAGATTTTGTTAATATATTAATTGAAATTGATTACATCATTGTATAAACATCCAAATTCACTTTATGAAAATTTTATAAAATCTTCAAATTTTGAAATGAAGTTATTATTTTCATATATTAATTTTATCAATATACTTCTAATATTCGGAGATTAGCAAGTAAAATTATTACAATTTGAAAGTAATAACACATTTCTCAATAAATTCAATAACATAAAAGTGGGAATCCTTTCCGAATGTAGTTTTATAATAGTTTTAATTGTTTAATTGTATGAAAAGGTTTAAATAGCTGATTATCCATTAGTATTCTAATTATATAAATAATGATTTGAACAAAAATTTTACAAAAGTTACGAGGTAAGAAAAAAAAATGAGTAAACCAGATCCAGAATATCTGAAAAATTTTGGTGAAATTAAATTCGCAGAAGAAAATAGTATGAGTGCAAGTGATTTTGAGAGTTCTTTTAAAAAACATTTTAAGGAAAAGAAAAAACTACCCCGAGGACGCTACAAATTTGCTGAAGTGAATAGTGAATCCGTTAATGATTTTGAAGAATCTTTCAGAAATTATTTTGAATAGAAGAATTAAAAGTTTTTTTAGTTGACTATATTTTAATGTTACTTTTTATTGATAATTAAAAATTCCATTTTTTAATATTTAAGTCATCTAATTTAATATCTCAATAAGATTTCAATTTTTAATCAAAAATTTTTGAATTATAAGCCGATTATTTTTTACTTAATAAGACTAATCAAAATTAAAATAATTATTTATCTTGTAGGATCAAAATGGATTGGTTAAAGGAGATAGAAGAAAAATATATATTTGTAAATGGTATTAGACTGCACATAGTTATTATTGGATCTGGAGAACCTCTAATATTACTTCATGGTTTTCCTGATTTCTGGTATGGTTGGAAAAGTGTAATTCCTAAACTTAAGGACGATTTTAAACTTATTATTCCTGATTTGAGAGGATACAATTTATCAGATAAACCAAAAGGCATTCGGAAGTATAGAATTGAACTTTTAGTTGATGACATACATGGTTTGAGTGAAAAATTAAATTTAAGTAGTTTTTTTCTCGCAGGACACGATTGGGGAGCAGTTATATCATGGGCCTTTGCTGAAAAATATCCAAAAAAGGTTAAAAAGCTTGCAATTCTAAATGGCCCCCATCCAAAAATCTTTCAAGAAAAACTAAGAACTGATAAGGACCAACAGAAAGCCAGTTTTTATATTTTTGAATTCCTTAAACCAGATGGGGAAAAATTCGTTTATGAGAATGATTATAAGTGGTTAAAATGGGCTGTTTTTAAAGGGATGATTAATAAAAAAGATTTTACCGAATTAGATAAACAGAAATATTTAGAAGCGTGGTCTCAACCAAATGCAATATTAAGTGGAGTTAATTATTATAGAGCAAATCTTAATTTTGATAATTGGACGGGAATTATTAATGTACCTACCTTAGTTATTCATGGTATGCAGGATATAGCGGTATTACCGCAGGTTTTAGATGAATTATCTGAATATGTTAAAAATATTACAATTGTTAAAATAAATGCTTCCCATTGGGTTATGCATGATGAACCCGAACTAATCGTAGCAAATTTTTTGAAGTTCTTCAAAAGTTAAAGCAGATTAAAAATTTTTTCTTTTTACTTTCAAAACATAAAGGTGAAAACATTTAATAGATTACAAACCATAAATTTATATCCATAAATTTTCTTGTCTAAGAAAAAGATAAACATTTAACTAGCATCCAAAATTTCAAAATTTGATAACTAATTTTTCAAAATAAAATGTCAGAATCAGAACTTTGGGCTAATCAACTGGATTGGTTGAATATAATTAATCTTTTAGGCTTGAAATCTATTAAGCAAATACCCGAATATAAGAAACAAAAGGCTATAAAAAGACTGACTAAACTTTATAGCGAAGAAGTACTTCTAAATCTAAAACCAGAAGAATTGGATGAACTCATAGCCGACCAGTTAAGGGAATTAATGAAAAAAGAGTTAGCTTTAAATGCCAGAAAACAACAAAAAATGGAAAAAGAAATGAAGGCAAGCATGATCCCATTTAAAAAAGGCGGAATAATCCCCATAAACTTAAATGATTTAAAAGATATTGACCCTGATATGGATCCAGAAGAATTAATTAGATTACTTTCAAAGAAATTTCTAAATGATGATGATGACGAGAACGACGATGATAAAGATAAGTATGATGACGATAAAACTTTTTACTATATTTAAACCAAAAAATTATAAAATTAGTTATAAGATTTTCCGTTTTAAGAAAGCTAAATTTACTTTTTTAATTTTTCTGTAAGACAGAAGGTTTAATATATATACCACACTAGACCATATGATCCACGATAATGATTGGTATACATCAATATTAAGAAAATAATTAATAAAATCTTCAATTACATAAAATCCCAAATCATTTAGATCACCAGGGAAGTCAACTTTTTTAGGGTTTAACTTTATAGCAATTACTTCATGATTAGAATTTGTTTTCATAGTTTCAAAGATATTTGTAATCGTTAAATTTGTTGGATCAGATAATTTTATCTTAATGAATGTGTTTAATGGTTCACTTGTATGGATATCACTCCCTCCTATGCATATTAAGTTATTTGAAAGCGTAAAATTTCTTATATATTGATATTTACCTCCGTAACTACCACCATTTATAATTTCAAAACCATCAACGCCCCAATCTCTTAGCTGAGTTAAAGTATATGGAACGCCAACACCTCCATTTGGATTAGGATCGCAGTTATAGTGATTTACGATAATATATCCTCCGTTATCCTTTACATAAGCTATAATCTCTTGAGCATTCATAGCTTTAGGTCCTCCAGGAGTATAAGATTGAAGTGGGACCAATTCTTCTGCAATCCCAAAATAATTCATATGAATATCATTTCTATTATCGGTCCATTCTTCAGCTATGAAAACAATAAATTCAAGCCCATTTTCTTCGACAAAATTTTGAGCTGCTAAAGCTCCTCTTATGTTGTCATGATCAGCAAAGGCTGCTCCTGAAATTCCTTGTTCTATATACCAAAGAACCCTCTCTTCTGGAGTAAGCCAACCATCAGAAAAAGTAGTATGAACATGAAAATCAAATAAAAATTCATCATCATCAAGAGGAACGATAGATACAATCCTATGAGTAGGAAAGGGTATTGAAATTAATATAATATTGATACTCAGAAGTAAGGAACAAATTCCAACCAAATAAACAAACTCTTTTTTTAAGGATTTAATAGATCTTTTTTCAATTCTTTTTTTTACTTTTTCAATTCTTTTTTTGGAATAGTTGCATTGAAGTTTAGGATGGAATAATTTAATTAAAACATATAATGTCTTGATTATTATAAGAATGATACTTAAATGAACCCCGATTTGAACTGGAATCATAAAATACCTACTAACAAAAAAATATCCTTGAATTAAATAACCTACAAGCATTATTAACCCAATTACTAATATGGTTAACATTAATACTTTATAAGAAAATCTAATAATATCTACTAAAGGATTTGTTATCAATTTAAACTTTTTAGAGCGAAGTTTCCCTTTCCTCCTTAAAATTAAATAAATTATTCTTAAAATTGGGTATATAATAACTACTAAAAATAACCAAGAGAACTCCATTTCCAAAATAAATGATAATTGAGCAATTGGTTCTAAAAAATACCTTATGGGGGGTATAACACTCATGTATTCCGAAGATACGTCAGTATTAGAGATATTTTCCCAAAAAATTACATTCTTCTTATTAAATATGGCTAAAATTATCAGAATTAAAATCCAAATAATAAAAACGAATGTTATAAAGCTGAAAAATTTATTCTTTTTAATATAAGCCTTTAATGCCATAAATATATCTTTAATTCTTGTTGTTTAAAAAGATCTAATTTTATAGTATTAGGCTTAAATCCAATCAATTATGATGTAATTTTAAGAAATTCATTTAGATTTTTTATGGGATCAGAAAATTTTTGAAAAATTTTTACATCAACAACATGTAAAGACTGTAAGATTTCTGTTTTCAAATCTTTTTCATTCAATTTATATTTTAATAATGGTTTCCAGCCCTTCAATACAAGATATAGCATAGGTACTTCAGGATTTGAAAGATCGAGTTCATCCGCCGATCTATTCATTTTTACTTTTAGTTTTTTAGTTATGTAATTTTTTATATCCTCTTTACTTTTAAAAGAATAAGGGAAAAAAATGGTTTTCCAGATATATTTTCTATTAATTAATCTAAGAGAAAAAACTTTTTTCTCAAAATGTTTCTTTCCCGTTAGTTTAACAATGAAAACTCCTCTTTTAAACTGAGTATCAACCGAACAAGCTGCCTCAGTAGACCCAGGGTTATAAACCCAATTATCTAAAATGAATTGTACATGATAATGTCCTAAAGCTAGATAATCAACCTTTTCTCTTAATGCAAACAATTTATCATAATCAATTCCTGGTACATTTTTCATTTGCCCTTTGATTCCAAAATGTTGTAAAAGAATGTTAAAAAAATTATCCTTTTTTGTTATTGCTTTTGTTATCTTTGGAATGTATTCCTCGGGATTTTCACCAAGATAATGATTACCATAAATAATAACATTTTTGATTTGGATTTTACCTCCCTTTTTATGCTTAGAATCGTATGGTAAATAAATAGAATTTGGAGGTGCTTCCATATTACCATTAAGAAGAATAAGTAAATCTAAATTAAGTAAAAGTTTTAACCATGACTGGCCACGCTTAGAAAATTTTACTCCCCTTGAGAATTTCCGAATATCATGATTTCCTTCTATCGCAATAATTGGAATTGTTCCACCAGTATATTCTTTAAAGTCTGTAAGTATATCTATAATCTTAGTTAACTTTCCAGGAAGCATTTCTAAGGATGTAAAAACATCACCACCTAATAAGATAAAATCTACATGATGAATTATTGATAGATAAAAAATTTCTTGAAAGGCTCTAATAAAATCGTCTGCTCGATATTCATTTCTATATTGATGACTTCCTAAATGAAGATCGCT
>JBHLPZ010000133.1:0-8622 GCA_048885325.1 Candidatus Odinarchaeota archaeon | reverse complement strand
ACATAACCAAGAAAGAATTAGAAAAAGCCATGTTAAAGAGTATAAAACTGAATGATTTAGTTCAAAATGAAATAGAAAATGAAGGAGAATCCAAGAAGAAAACTTTACAAGAAAAAGCAAAGACTTTTGCTACAATTAGTGTGGCATTAGTGAACGGTATTGCCCCTTTTTTAGGTGGAGTTATACCCTTAATCCCTTTCTTTTTGGTTTCACAAGCAAGATTTGAAACATTTATGATCTCTTTTTTGATAATATTTATATTCATTGTACTCTTAGGGGTTTTCTTAGGTGCAATTTCTCGTGAATCAATTATTAAAAATATCCTCCAACTATTAATTGCTTTCACATTAACAATGGTTATCTCGATCATTATCTTAAGATTGACCTAATTACAACGATTAAATGATAAATTTAATATTTCTTGATGAATTTTTAAAGTAAAAGTTAAGTAGGAAGATTACAAATTGAAAGCATTTATCGGAATTGATATTGGTTCCTTAGCAACTAAAATTGTTTTAATCAATGAAGGAAAATTAGTTGATCACAGAACAGAAAGATCCACTTATAATTTTAAGAAAGTAGGACATAATCTTTTTAACGATATATTAGCTAAAAATAATCTAAAAAGATCTGAAGTTTATGTGATGAGTACTGGGTATGGTCGAAATACTATTGACATTGCTGATGATCGTGTGACAGAAATTACCGCCCATGCAAAAGGAGCTCAATTTTTTTTTAGTGATGCACATTCAGTTATTGATATTGGCGGGCAAGATAGCAAGGCAATACTAATTTCTAAGAAAACTAGAAATGTTATTGACTTTCAAATGAACGATAAATGCGCTGCAGGAACGGGAAGATTTCTGGAAGTTATGGCACATGCATTAGAGGTTCCCATTCATGAATTTGGTAATTTAGCTCTAGGATCAAATAAACCAGCATCTATTAGTTCTACATGTACTGTATTTGCTGAAAGTGAAGTGATTAGTCTCTTTGCTAGAGGTGCATCAAAAGAAGATATTGCGGCTGGGATTCATAAATCAATTTCAAGAAGAGTGGCTGGTATGGCAAAACGAATTGGAGTAGCACCAAAATTAGTATTTTGTGGAGGAGTTGCGAAAAATAACGCTGTTAAAAAATATTTAGAAGTGGAATTAGGTTTTGAGATTGTTTCACCTGAATATCCACAATTAACTGGGGCAATTGGCGCAGCACTTATAGCTCATGACAATAATAATTAAATTATTTGAAGCATTGTCTCTTTTTTATTTATTAAAAATTTAAATTTTTAAAAAGGATATTATGGAAGACTTAGAATTACTTTCGGATTTTTCTTTATTTCTTGAAGGAAAAAAAGAAGAAGGTAAAAAGGTAATTGGTTTTATTTCTCATGATAATATCCCAGAAGAATTATTTGATGCGGGGGGATTTATTCCACTTAGGTTAATGTTCGGTGGCAATGACGATTTAATGACTGCCAGCCATGATTTTTTACCGCCGTCTACATGTGCTTTTGCACAATCATGTATTGGGTTATTTTGCTTAAAACCTAGATTCTACAAGTTTTTGGAATTTATAGATTATTTTTTAGTATCAAATCATTGTGTTTCAGATATTTGTGCATCAGAAATAATTTCTAAGTATTTTAATATTCCCCGTTTAAATTTCTATATCTCATATACTAAAAGTAATAATAGTTTGATCTATTTGAAACTCGAATTGCTGGATCTTAAAAAGAACCTTGAAAATATTATAGGAAGAAAGATTGAAAATGAAGATTTGTTGAATAGTATCATAAAGTATAATAATTTTAAGAAAAAACTTCTTGAATTCAACAAATTATATATTAAAGGGTCTGAAAAATTAAAAATAATTCAAAAAGCATTATTATTTGGTCCTGAATTTCATACAACGCTAGAACAGATTATTCAAAAATATAGGGAAACTTCAAATAACTTGGAAAATACTTCCAAAGATGTCATATTGACTGGTTGTTCAATATTTATTAATGATTATTTAATAAATCTAATCGAAGAAGGAGGGGGAAACATAGTTTTTTACGATACGTGGATTGGTAATAACTATTTTTCACAAATAATCAGTGATGAATTAATTGAAAAGGAAAATGATCCTCTTAATTTGCTTGTACAAAGGTTTAATGAAAATATTTATGGAGACCACTCAGTTCCTAATTTTTTAGAAAATAAAGTAACTCAAATTTTAGATATATATCAACAGTATAAACAAAAAACTGGAAAAAAATTAGTAGTAATTAATCATATAATTAAATTCTGTGATCATATTTCGATAATGTCTTCATTTTTTAAAAATAAATTACAAGATCAGGGCATACCTGTTTTGAATTTGGAGAGAGATTATTCAAAAGCAAATAAAGGTCAGCTCTCTACCCGTATTGAAGCCTTTTTGGAGATGAGATGATAATGAGTTTAATGGCTGATGAATTAATTAGGTTTTCTTCTGTTTTAAGAATTGCCTATAATTTTTTGGGAGGAAGGGATTATTTAAAAAGGAAAAAATTCAGAGAAAAGAAAAAATTAATATCTGTAGCCTTACCTTTCTCAGACTTAGCTTTCATAGCTGGAGCTGTACCAGTCTTTCCAATAAGAATGCAGATTTTTGAAATTAATAGATATCTAAGGTATTTAGGCTCAGCTTCAAATATTTTTGGATGGAAACGGGTTTCCGATTTTTTAGGCTTTATTAAAAATCTTGGAATTGGAGAAATAAGTAAACTTATAGATGATATTATTGATGAAGTCATTGATACAATCAATAAAAAATATAATGAGATGTATGATTTAGGAGTCGAAAGTGGGATTCCTAGCGATTTTTGTTATGGAATTAAAAGTTTGTATGGTATGCATACGAGTAAATTTAAGAATGTAGAAGCTACATTAAATTTCACAATCCGCTGTAGTGCATGGAATAAGTATTTAGAATCTTTAAAAACTATTAAAAATGCATCTCAACAAATTTGGATTGATATACCACCAAGAAATATAGGGAATGCGCTAGAACTCTTAACCGAGAATCTTTCAAAGGCTACGGAGACACTTGAGTCAATTACTGGTAAAACAGTGTCAGATAATGATATGAGAAGTCATTTCCGAATAGGAAATCAAGTGAAAAAATCTTATAAAACAATATTATACGAAATTAGTACTTCAGATTTTTATCCTTGTAACCCTGCAACTTTTAGTGAAATTTTAGCTTTATTAAGTATAACTTTTCAAGATTACAATTCTGATGCGAAAAGATATGCCGAAAATTTATCATTTTTGGTAAATGAAATGCGAGAGAGGATGAGAAAAGGCATAGGTATGGATGTCTCAAATAAACCAAAAATTCTAGTTACTCCTATGTTTGGTGGATGGCCCCCTGAATCTCATGATATTATTTATGAATTGGGAGGAAGAGCTATATATGCAGATTGGGATACACTATGCCTTTTAGAAGAGATTAACATATCAAGTGCTTCAAACCCCCTTGAAGAATATGCTCGATATTTATTAAACGCAACTGAGCAAGGGATTGGATGTGATAATAATGCTTTAACTGATTCATATATGAGAACGGCAAAAAAAATAGATGCTGATGGACTTGTTTTCATTCAATTATTTGGCTGTCATTCAGTTTCAAATTGTTATGCGATGCTTAAAGAAAAAATACGGCGGGAACTTGAAATACCATCTATTGCATTAACATTCAATAAAATTGGTGAAAATGTTGAACAAGTAAAAACTCGTCTAGGTGCATTTATGGAAATGTTTAACTAAAATAAAAAATGCTATTAAGGTTTTCGGGGCAAAATAAGTAATTAACTATTATTTTTATAATTTGAAGTAAAAATATTTAAAAATAGGATATTGATATTTCACATATTATACCTCCAAATTCAAACTAAATAATTTTAATTGATTATTAAAAAATGGTTATTATGAGTGATCAGACTAACTTACCCTCAGAAGAACAGATTAAAAAAGATGTAGAAAAAGAAGAGAAAATATTTTTAAGGAGCTATTCGAAAGTTATTTTCTTTTACCCACTCTTCATAACATCTTTAATATTATTTCTAATACAATATTTTAAAGGAATTGATGAACCCGGACTTGGAGCAATTTGGATAACAGTTTTTTTTGCTAATTTATTCGTAATCGCTTTCGATACCTCATCAACTAAATTCTTTATATTACTCTTAGCTGCTATTATCTTAATATTACTATTTACTTTTATATTTCATCCAGATACAATATTCTCGCAAGTACTATCATTTGAGGTTACCATTAAAATGAGCTATCAATTTTATTTATCTTCGGCTGTCATTCTGGCGTTTACTTTCTTAATAGCATGGATAGCTACCAGATTTAATTATTGGAAGTTGGAAAGAAATGAAGTAATCCATAAAAAAGGCATATTTGTTTCAGTTGTAAGATATCCTACAAAGAGCTTACGTATTAAAAAAGAAATTCCTGATATTTTCGAGTTTTTATTATTAAGATCTGGTTCAATTCATTTGTTTTTAGGAAATCAAGAAATGGTTTATCTTGATACTATTTTAAATATCAATAAAAAAGCGAAACAGATTGACTATTTACTAAGTTATATTGAAGTTGAAATTGAAAAAAATCAATAACTGAAATGTCTTATAGAAAACAGAAATAAGTTCTATTATTAAAAAAAAAAGATTGTAACTTTTTATTTAATAAAAAAAATAAAATTATTTAACAAATCCAACAAATTTAAATTTGGTTTTTTAAGAATTGTAAGGAGCTTACAATATCCTCCTCACCAATAAAACCTATAACTCGATTCTGCTTTTCCTCTTTAACAACAACCAAATGAGGACGATTTTTCATTTTAATTAACTGATTTAACGCTTCTTTTCCACTATCACTAGAATTGATAATCGGAAAATAATTTAATTTCTTCATTATATATCCTACTATCATTTCATTTCTTTGATCAAGCGGAACACGATTAACATCTTCCATGTGAATAATTCCAACCACTACTCCATTGTTAATCACTGGAAAATAGACTTTTTTATAGATCATAAAATAATTTCTAATTGCATCACTTAAAATCGTAGTAAATGGGATTGCTACCTCTGATACTGTTGCTAATTCTCTAGCGCTCAATTTTGAAAGAGTAATCTCGTTAAAAGTTTGTAAATATGCATGTCTTGATTGATTATTTAGAAATGAGGCAATAATGATTAACCATAAACCACTGAAAAATCCAAAAAATAACATTGAGATAAATCCATAGGCCATTAAGCTATATGCAAGATAAGTACCAACCCTTGCGGCTGTTTTCGTTGCGGATAGTATATCATGTCTTTTTTTCCATAAAATAGCACGTAATACTCTTCCTCCGTCCACGGGATATGCTGGAATGAGATTAAAGAGACCTAAACCTAAATTTGTTATACCGGAGTAAAATAAAGTTACTGTAGCCATAAGGGGCAATCTAAAGGGTATTAAAAATAAAACTGCCAGAAATATACCCCCCAACGCGACACTAGATATTGGTCCAAATAAAGAAATGACAAGCTCACTTTCAGGAGTTGTAGGCTCTTGTTCAATTTTCGATACTCCTCCAAATAAATATAATTCAATTTCCGAAACTTTTAATCCATATCTTTGAGCAATTAATGAATGAGTCAATTCATGAATTAAAATTGAAAATAAAATAATTAAACCATTAATTAAACCCACTATAATAAGCTCAACAATACTACTCCCGGGTGCGGATGTAGCATAATAATCAGCAGCATAAAAACCTACTAATCCAATAATAAGCAGTGTACTAAGATGTAATGAAATATCGATTCCTTTTATTTTAGCAATTTTCATTTTAAACACTTCTTTATATAGATTAATTAATATATTTTTGGTAAAAATTTGAAAAAAGAATGTATTTCCTATCTTACGATCAATACATCACAAGGAGCATTATTAATCACTTTATCAGGTATCGTCCCTAAGAAAGTTCTTTTTAATTTTGAATGTTTTCCTTTACAACCCAATATTACTAAATCAAAATTTTCCTCTTCAGTTATTTTTTTAATATAATCCTCAGGAGGAGTATCAAAGATTAATCTTGTTTCAACTTTCTGATCCTCATTATTAAAGAGCTTTTGGATTTCTTCTAAAATTTTTTTTCCTTTATTTACATGATCCTCGTGAATTAAATAAGATATTGAAACATTTGAAGCACCGGAGAATGAAATACTTGGAGTAAATTCAGATAAATCGTGCATTACTGAATAAAATACAACAACATTACTATTATCTCTCTTTTTAAGTTCAAGTGCTTTCTTTACTGCATCCATAGCATCTTGAGATTCATCAACACCTACTAAAACCTTTTTATATATAATAATTCACCTTAACATTAATTCTTAATAAATATACTTTAAAAAGACTAGAAAAGTATACGCCTTTCAAATTATAAAAAAATCTAATTTATGAACAAAGATTAAAAATTTAAAAGGAAGTTTCTTCTAGATTTTGAAATGCAATCTAATAACTAAAAAGTTAAAAAAATAGTAAATATCTCATAAATTTTTAGTGATTATAACTTTTATCAAGTCTTAAGACTAGTTTTTTTGCAATAATTAAAGTTTCAAATAATACAGAAGGATTTACTTTAGCCGGTTGATCTCGGTTACTATGAGAATATTTCGCAGCAACAGGTGTTGAAAAATCTATAGTTTCTAGATTAAGCAAATGAAATGGTACTGAATCAGTATGAGCACCAGATAATAATGTATGACCATAGACTTGAATATGCTCTTCTTCAGCAATTTCATTTACGTTTAAAATAAGCAAGGAAGAACTCTTCTTTCTCGGTAAAATACCATAGGATTTAATATATTCGACCCTGTTTTCATGATTTTTACATGATACCATATCAAAATTGATTTGATATAATCTATTCTGTAAAAACTCATCTTTAAAAGTGTCAACAAAAACTCTAGAGCCTATAGTACCTATTTCTTCTGCTGAAAATTGGCAAAACCAGATGTTATAATTATTAAGGGGATTATTTTTAAAAATTGAACTCAATTCAAAAATTAAAGACATTCCAGAAGCATTATCTAAAGAACCGAAAGAATTATTACCTGTTTTAATTAAAAATACCATAAAAATTGAAAAAATAACTAAGCAGGATATAATTATAGTGGATATTTCAAGAATTAACAATATAGATTTAAATAGATTGAAATATAAGTCGATTAGAAAAAAAGTTATCAAGAATATAAAAATTATAATTCCAATCTCCCATATTGAAATAAAAATGACACGCCATACAGTTTTGAATGTTTGCGATTTGGAATCTAGATGGGCGGAAACAACTAAATTTGCTGCCTTATTTGATAACATATTCTTTGCAGGAACTTTAATGAAAATGTTTGTTGCTGTAACAATTGACCCAAAATGTTTTTCCCAAAATCCTGCTAATTCAGGATGTTTCAAAACTTTTAACATTGAGAAGAATACTATGATAATTATCCCTATTACGATAATTACAAAAAAAGGGAAAAGATATTTGATCAATAATAAAATTAAAATTATGATTATATTCATTAATCCAATAATTTTTATAAGTTCTTCAGAATAAAATGTTGAAAATTTAAAATTTTGGGTTAAAATTTGATCTTTCGTAAAACCAAGGTTTTCAAATGTATTGATTGTCATCTTTACAGCTTTTTTTTCTCCCTCTGTACCAGCCAGACGAGGAAAACTAAATTTATTCACATAATCCAATAATCTTGATTCCAAATCTTCAAAATTTTCATGGTAATAATTCTCCTTCATTAAAATCTCCTATAATTTCTATATCAATAATTCATAAAAACGCATTTAATATTGAGCCAATCCCTAAAAAATTGGAAATTGCTGCACCAAAAAATATTTGGATAATCACAAAAGAGCTAATCATAACAGAACTAAATTTTCTTGTTTTTTCATATAGCAATGAATTTATGATGATAACAGCTAGAACTATTAGATAAGTAACAAGAAGGGATTCGAATATAAACAATTGTAAAGATAAAGCCATTAATATTAAAATATTAATAATAGCCAAAAGAGATGTTAAAATTGTCTTATTTGATTCTGATTTTATAAAATATAGCCGTGGATAAATAATTTTCCTATAAAATAATTCTATTGCTAAATAAAAAGGATATATTGAGTAAGTAAGTATGAAATCAATAAAATTTGCCGGAGAAAAGAAGGCAAATGGGTATATGAGTGAATAAGAAATGTATAGACCTAAAAAGATAATAATTGAAAAGAAAGAAAATAATAACACATTTTTTTGAAATTGTGACTTTATCTCATCTTTTAAACGCAATTTTATATATGTTATTATTCTTTGATTTATTTTTTCAGCCTTTATTATATATTTAAGAAGAATTGCGCAAAAATATACTAAAATTATTATAATAGGCGCAATGATAATTCCTAGTATATTTAAAAATAAATAAAAAATAATCCAAGTACTTATAAATCCAGTAAAATAGAAAAAAATTTTTAAGAATTCTTTTAAAATGATTCTTTTTTTCCTATCTACAAATTTTTCATTCATTTT
>JBHLPZ010000132.1:0-8642 GCA_048885325.1 Candidatus Odinarchaeota archaeon | reverse complement strand
TGCTCTTCCGATCTTATATCCATTATTAGGACGCCTTGAAGAACGAGGATTTGTTGAATCAGAAGAAATTATTGATGAAAATAATCGCCAAAAGAAAATTTATAAAATAACTTCAATCGGAGAAGAAAAGCTTGAAGAGATCTTAAAAGACAATTTTGAATCAAGCGTGAGCACATTAGGGGATTATATTAGAACGATTATACAAACTTGGCTTCCTGAAGAAAAAGATATGAAGAGAGTCATGTCATGCTTTCCTTTTCATTATGATTCGCATAGATGGAAAATTAATGAAGAAGACTGTTCACTAGAGAACATTAATCGATTAGAGAGAATTATTAATGATTTAGATTTTAGTAGAAAGAGGTTAATACATAGATTAGGAGAAATCGATAAGGAAATTGAACATTATCAAAAAATGTTAGAGAAGTTAAAAATTGAAAGAGACAGAAATGCCAAGACAATTCCTATCGTTGATGGTGATGAATTTGAGAAGGATTTTTGAATTGAATGAAGATCAAAAAATCTCTAAGGGGTATGAAGGAATTGGAGTTTCTTTTCTCATAAAGAAATACATTTCCATGCACCAAAAACTTAGAGAAAATCTTAATAATCATGATCCAAAAGCAATTAAACTCACCAAAAAATTTAACAAAAAATAAAAAAATGAGGTATAAAAAAATGTGTCATGAAAAGCATTATGGACCCCATATGTTTGCAGGTTACTGTTCTCCCAAAGACATTGCTAAAATGAAACACATGGCAGGCCGATTTATGAAAAATTTCATGGGCGGATTTGGGAATTGGATTCCCCATAATATTGAGGATTTAGGTAAGGAATATTTGATCTCTGTACCATTACCGGGTCGTACTAAAGAGGATGTTGAAGTCTCATTAATAAATAATAACCTCAATATTAAGGCAAAGAAACCAAGAGTTCCTGAAAGGGAAGGTATTAAAAAGGAAGAGAAAGAACAATTTGCATTTCCGTTTCACGGTTTTAAATTTATAGACGTGAATATTGACATTCCACTTCCTGCCGATGCTAATGAAGATTCAATAGTATCTAAGATGGCTAATGGTCTTTTACGAGTTATAATCGGGAAAAAACCTGCTAAACCTATAAACATTAATGAAGAGGGAACTGTTTAAAAATCCTGCAATACATAGGAGGGAGCACTTCAGAATTAGGAGCCTCTTAAGTCAAGGACTGTAATAGAATCTATTCTAATTCTAAAGCACCCCAAATAATTAAATTTTTTTTTATTTTTTAAATTATCTTAACAAAGCATTATTGCTAGTTGTTAAAAAGAAAGAAAAATAAGTTTTTATTTCAATTTTTATTAAGTCGATGGTTATTTAAAGCAAGTAAGGTTCCAAGTGAGATAATGACTGAAACAAGGATCATAACGCTAAATCCTGGAATAGCGGGTTCATCACTGTAAATTACTTCAATATCGTAGGTAGTTAGGGTATCCTCAACTATAGAAGTAAATTGAACTAATACTTTCTGGTCAAAATACAATGAAACACTTTCAGGTACAATTCCTAATGGAATAGATATTAGTGTGGTGCCATTTATCCAAACTTCATTACCGTATACAGGAGTCCTTCCAGTTGAGAATACCATGAATCGAATTTCTTGTAAATAAGTGAATTCATGCAGAGGTTCATTTAGGTCAACAATGGTTATGTTTAGTGTATCGCTTGTTGTATCGTAAATTACATTGCTAAAGTTATATTTTGGCAAATATTTGTTATTAAACCATGGTAAGAAATACCAATCAAGTGAGTCTCCAAGAAGGGTTTCAAATGCATGCTTTAGATCTGATAAGTCAGCAAATTCAAAATAATGTGTTTGGAAAAAAAGCCTTAACCCAGGAAGAAAATCAAACGGAAGAGCAGTTTGTCTTAGATGTTCTAAAACTGTTGGCGTTTTTACATAGGCAGTATACCAATATATATATGGATTGATAATAAGAGCATCGTATGCTGATTGATTTATTTTACTTGGTAAACCTCCGGTAAAGTTATACCATCTCACTGAATTTAAAAACCGATAAGGCCTAAAAAGATCCCAATCAGGATGACGGATATTTCTGAAATAATCGGTAAGCCATACAACTATACCCTCATCTACGAATCCCCAATCAACTTCATCAACACCAAGCATGTTATAAAACCATTGATGCGCTGTTTCATGAATAATGCCAAGTTCTAATGCATATTTTGGAGGATCATATTGAGTAGAGGTTATATAAACTTGTAATGGGTATTCCATACCACCAAAATGAGTATGTTCTTCAACAACATTAAAGGTATTATAGGGATAGATTCCGATAGTAAAATTATAAAAGGTTAAGGCTGCATTAGTAACACTTAATGCCCAACCATGCCATAATGAATAAGATATTGGAAGAAAATAAGTTGAAACATTAACACCATTTACAAGATTAGATTCGACATTATAATATCGAGATGCTGAAAAAGTAACCTCTCTGACCGGGTATTGAGGATCAAAATGCAAAACTTTTCTATTACTATAATAATTTACTTCCAATAATTCTCCAGTCGCAGCAACAACCATCTCTTCTGGTACATCAATCGTCAAATTATAGTATGCCATATCTGAATAGAATGGGTCTCCTACATGTAGATACGGATCAATATTCCAACCATCTAATTCATCATAGACACATGGCATCGGATAAGAAGATGCAAATTTAAATATTCTCGTTTGATTTTCATCAGTGCCGTGCTCATTTGCCCTATCAATACCCCCATCAGGGAGCGTAGTATTAAAGGAAATACAGAAATTCACTCTATTTTCTGGTTCTAATTTACCGCTTAAATTTATCCACATGAATTGTTGATCTGAAAAAACTTCGAAGGGTAATTCCGTTTTAGGAACCTCTAATGTGGTAACATTTATAATTTCAATAAATCCTGGCCGTGTAGCATACTCCATGCCTGATGGATATAAATGAAATGGAAGCCGTGTAAAATTAACTGGATCATCATTATAATAATCTACTGTTAAATTGCCTGCTACTGTTGAGGTTTCTTCACTTAAAATGACAGAAAGATTATATTTTGAACATTCAAAGTCAGAAAAGTTCCCTTTTGAATATTCTTCATAATTAGAAGAAAGAATATTTGGAGTAAAAATTTGTTCTATAGAGTAAATGTTTTTAGGTGTGATAATGTTATTTTGGAACTTAATTGGAATTAAAAATGTCAAAAATATTAGTATTACCAATAAAGCTTTCATTAATTTTTTGGATTGCATTATGAATTTTCACTGATTGGAAACTTATAAAATTATTTGTAGATTTTTGTCCTAAAAATTTATTATCGTGTAATTTAATTTAATTTTAAATAAATCTAAATTAAAGGGATTTAATAGGTATGAAAACTAAAAAACTTAGAGATTATGATTCTCGACCAGTCAATCGAATACTTGTAGCAATTTCTTTCATAATTTTTGGAACATTTGGTATGATTTTTTTAACCCAAATGGAGTTACAACCAGGATGGGCATGGGAGGATATTCAAGATGCTTATCCAATTGAGGTAATATCTTTAAAGGGTGAAGATATAAATGGAGATGGCATTAGTGAAATTATAGCTTTTGCTGATATTCAAGGAACTGATAGACCAGAGCGCTACGCCAATATCCAATATGGGGGAGTATATTGTTTAGATGGATCTAATGGAAATCCATTGTGGATAAGAGAGTATAATAGTCCCGTGAGAAAGTTATTTCCTGTAATGGACGTCGATGGTGATGGTAAAAAAGATTATTTCATTTGTAAAACTCCAATTTCTCCCAATTGGACAGAACAGAATGGGCATTATATACCAGAATTTTATTTAAATTTGTGTACTAATCTAATAATTAATGGAAGTGATGGGGAGAATTTACCAGTTCCCTCTGTTGGCGTTTTTAATTATACCAATTTCTATATACATGATTTAATCTCCTTAAATGATGGATTTGATGCATTTGATGATCGTGAAGATCTAATTGTATTAGAAGGCGAAATGTATGATTTCTATAATCCATGGGATGATCGATGGGACCTTAATTATGCTTTTAATATTTCAAGTTATTTAATCAATGGAACTAGGACTAAAACTATATCTGCATTTAATGGTACCATCTTTGAAATCTCAAATTTTCCTGAGCTCGAGCCGTTTAATTACTCTGGTCAGACTCACTTGTTATATCTAGATTCTAAGTCTATTATTTTGCTTAATACAAGTGATTCTAATTTTCTTAACCCAATTTATAACATTCCTCTCATTAAAGATATTAATGACTACCTAATTATTGAAGATTTAAACTTAGACAATATTCCAGAATTACTAACAACACGATGGGACGGAAATGTTTCTCTAAGAGATGGATCTACAGGAGTATTAATACGAGAATTTCCTTTTCCACCAACTACTGGAGAAGTAAGGTTAGATTATGTTCATAGTCCAGAGGGAGATGGTTTAGCTTATTTCGTATTAAATGTTGGTTATTGGTATGGTGAGGATCAACCTAGAGAAAAACTAATTAAAATCTTTTCGATTGATCTTGCATCTCAGGAAGTAATATGGGAGCATTCAATACAGGGTTTTGAGATCGAAGCAGAAGTATATGTACTAAATGAAGATATGAACGATGATCTAATAGATGAAATCATCTTTTTTGAAAGGCATGAGCCACTTATAGGGCTAAGCGAAGTAAGACGCTATAGGATTATAAATTTTATTACTCATGAAGATTTACAAATTTTAAATACTGAATATCATTCAAGTTCTATACTAACTATTGACGATTTTGATGGTGATGGCAAAAAAGATTATATTCTTTCAGGAGATGATAGAATTATAGCTCTTTCGAGCAGGAAGGAAATGGGATTATGGTTATCTCCGTCATTTCCTTTGGGTTTGCCATTATTTATCATTCTTTCGATCTTATTGGTTTTAGGAATTATTATTGCTGTGGTTTGGGGAAAACGTCTAAGTTATCAAAGGAAAAATATAAAGGAGCATAAACTCACAGTTTTTGTTAATACCATTGCAATTATATTGGTAAGTTTATTTTTTGTACTCTTTTTAATTTTGATGAATATCTTTAACAATACTCTAATTTCTGGCTCTAATAATACAGAAATCGTTATTACGTTTCTAATTGTGATAATCGTTTGGTATGGTGCTTTACCTTTAAATGCGGCATTGTATAATCGTTTTGCTCCCCAATTTGCTTTCATTTTCATTAAATTGAGAAATTTATTCTTTAAAGTTTCAAGAAGTTATCATCATGAGATACTTATCTTAGATATGGAGGATAGAAGAGAGATTGGTTTAACTATACAAGTTAAAAGATTAATTTTACCGTTACTTCTTTCGATCGCAGTAGGATTTTATGCATATAATACTTTAGCTCCTATACTAGATTTACCACAAAGTTTTGAGGTCTTTGGCTCTACTGAATTTTTTGATTTCATAAGAGGTTATATGTTATGCTGTGTATTACCAATGATCTTGTCATTTTTAGTATTTGCTTTCTTTATCTCAGGTAACTTTTTACTAGATGATGCTGGTGTTGTTTATTTTCGTCAAAATAAAAAGTTTAGACAGCCGGGAGATATAGAGCCCATCAGTATTTGGGCACAATCCATCATTAAAGGTATTGCTGGGATTTCTGCATTAATAACTTTCTCCTCTTTTCTTACAACAATTGATTTTTCTGGTTTTTTTGGTGAAGAAGGTGACCCCTTTATGTTCTTCTTCGGGATTTTAGTCGTGGTTGTTATGTTTGGAGGCATTCCATTTTTAACAGGCTTTTCTTACATCCTCCTTGCGGGAGAGATCATGGAAGTTTCTATGGAAAAGAACGTTAACAAATTGTACAAATTTATGGAAAATAAAGGCTATGACATAAAACCGAGAAAAATAACTAATATCTATCCTGAAAGAAATATTCCTTCTCAAAATGAAAAAATAGAGGATTCTGAATAATTTTTAACAAATTTTTTTTATTTTTTTTTTGTTTGCTTTTTTCACATTTCTTACTAGCATCTCGTATGTATTATCGTAATATTATATTCAATTATTATTCTGTTCTTGCTCCTAAAAATTAAAAAAAAAACTCCAATTGTAATAGGTGGTTTTAATAAAGCTTATAACTTGTCATATTCCTGAAGCTTATTTAAAAGGTATTGAAGAATTAGTAAACATGAATATGTATCCTAATCGTTCAGAAGTCATACGTGTCGCAATTAGAGATTTACTTAAAACAGAATTAAGTACTATTTTACGGAAGGAATAAATTAATTCTTTTTTTCTTTAATTTACAAATAGAAAATTGTGATTTCACTTTTTCAAGATTTTAAGAGTTTCATTGATAATCCTATTTGTGTTTGGTAATACTTGTTCCTCTAATTCTCTTGAATATGGTATGATATTTTCAGTACAGACACGACCGTATTTGAATGATATTTCATCTTCTAATAGCATAGCACATATCTCCCCTGAAAGCCCAAAATTCTTGTAATCCTCATCAACGATTAGAAGTGCTCCTGTTTTACTAACAGATTTTTTTAATTCTTCTTTATCTAATGGAACCACGCTCCTTAAGTCTAAGACTTCAGCTGAAATGCCTTTTTCTTCTAAAGTTTTAGCAGCATTGAGAGAATGATGAATGCCCACGCCAACACTAACTATTGTGATATCATCTCCCACTTTCATCTGATTTAATTTTCCTAGAGGAATTGGTTCCCATTTATCAGGTACGATTCCCTCTACTCCCTGTGCTGGAACATCAAAAGAAACCGTTGTTCTACCACCAATTCCCATGTAATCAAGCCAATAATCAGCAAGTAATTTATGTTCAAAATATATTACTGGATCATTTTCATAAATTGCAGAAAGCATCAATCCTCCCGCATCAGCCGGGTTTGATGGAACAACAATTGATAATCCGGGTAAATGAGCTAACCAACCCCATAGACTTTGTTCATGTTGTCCTGCATCACCATAACCACCACCACAAGCAGTTCTTATAACCAGAGGGACATGCCATTTATCCCCAGAAAAATATGATATTTTTGCAGTATGATTAAGGATGGCATCCATTGTAACACCAATGAAATCAACTAACATAACCTCCACAATCGGTCTCAATCCAGCCATAGCAGCAGTAACTGCAGCACCAACAAAAGCACTCTCACTTATAGGTGTGGGTTTCACTCTGTCTTTGCCAAATCGGGCGAAAAGATTTAAACGTAATGTGTGCACATCTTCTCCCATAATAATAACATTTTCATCTTCCTCCATAGCTTGGGCAATGGCGCTTTCAATTGCTTGTGCAAATCCCATCTTAGTCATTGTCCATCCCTCCTTTAAATATTTTCAATGTCTTGTTGACAATTCGTTCAATATCTTTAGCTACTTCTTCTTCTATCTGTTTAAGACGGTCAGGATCGTTCTTCAATTTTTTCTGAATAACAGCTATGGGATCAGATTTCTTCTTTAGTTGTCCTCCAATCTTACGTAGAAGCGAAAGAACTTCATCTAGGCTTTCTCCAGCATATTGTTTGAGAGAATCGGCAACTTCAGCTAACATAGCAGGATTTCGATTGTATCTAAGTAGTGGATCTCCAAGAAAATGGCCTTCCTTGTGCACACAATGTGCGTGAATAAACTGAGGTTTACCATTATTTCGTATTTTCAAGATCGCCTCGTTTGCTACATTCCAAACTGCTTCGATATCAGTTCCATCAACTTCATATCCATCAATACCAAAACCTTTAGCTCGTTCTATTAAATTTCCTCCTATAAAGTTATCATTAACTGTGGTAATCGCCCAATTGTTATCTTTACAAACGAAAAGAACAGGTAAGCTCCAAACTGATGCTAAATTCATTGATTCAAGCATCATTCCCTGATTAATAGCTCCTTCTCCAAAAAAAGCAACAGCTATATTATTTTGTTTTTTAAGTTGAATTGCTAGTGCAAAGCCTACAGCTGCCGGTCCTGATGAGCCTACAATACCTGAAGATGCAATTAAATGTTCTTTTGAAAAGAGATGCATATGGCCACCTTTTCCTGCGCAGAGACCTTTTGGATGTCCTAGAAATTCTAATAAAATCAAAAGAGGATCTATTCCTCGCATAATGAAAGGGGAAGTTCCACGATGATCAACTGCCATAGCATCACCCTCTTCTAATTGCGAAACTACTCCAGCAATAATAGCTTCTTCTCCTGTTCCAAGATGCATCTCACCAGAAATCATTCCTTTTTCCCATAACTCTTTCACAGCTTCTTCAAAAAGGCGACTATATAACATATTTCTATACAACTGCCATATTTCGAAATCAATCATAACATTCATATAAACTATTTTCCTTTATGTTTTTTAATTATTTGCCTAACTTTTTTAAATATTAGATGAAAATGCTGTATATCGTAAAAAAATTAGCGATTTTATTTAAATTATAAAAATTTTTTTTTAAACTTAAGATTGTCAATAACAAAATAGAATATTGTGAGGCAAAGTTATGAGATTCTGCCCATATTGTGATAATATCTTAATTCCAAAACATAAAGTATTGTATTGCAAGGTATGTGAAAAGAATTTTAAGTATGAT
>JBHLPZ010000131.1:0-8739 GCA_048885325.1 Candidatus Odinarchaeota archaeon | reverse complement strand
CATTTATCTCGTTTTTTCTCCATTCTTTTCAATTAAACCACATTAATTATAGTTCAATGAATGATCTTTTTCTCTTTTCGAAATAAGCCAGTTGATCATAACCTATTTTTTTTATTAATTTAATTATATCGCTGAAATTAAATCCTAACTCATTAGGATGATGGGCGTCTGAACCAAGTAGGATTGGAATATCTAAGTCATGCATTTCTTTTATAATCCTAACACTTGGATATTGTTCTTTAACTTGTTTTCTCAAACCACTCGTATTTATTTCTATTGTTAAATCCCTTTTTTTTACAAGTTCTAATATTTTTATTACTTGTTCATCAATCAGTTCTGGATTTTCCGGTTTTTTATTAAATTTTTTGGGCAAATCAAAATGACTTATAATATCAAAGTTAAATTCTGAGGATATTATCATTTTTTGTAATGTATAATAATACTCTAAATAAATCCCAGTTATACTCTCATACAATTCATAATTTTGTAAAAATCTATTATCATCAAACGCAAAGATCTGCCCTTTTCCTTGAAGAATATGAACAGATCCTAATATATAATCAATTCTACCACAATTTTTATCAAGATACTTTTTATATGCAGCAGCTTGATGTTCTATGTAGTCTATTTCAAAAGCAATTTTAATTTCAATCCTATTATTAAATATTTCTTGTAATTTTTCACCAGTTGAGAGATACTGCTCAATCTCATTAAGTTTCATGGCGTATTCTTCATATGGTATTCCTTCTATTCCTTTTAAAAATTCATAAGGGAAATGATCACTAAGCCCAATAAGGTTTAAGTCAAGTTTAATTGCTCTCTCCACATAATCTTCAAGAGAACCAATAGCATGGCGACAAAAAGAGCTATGTGTATGCCAATCTTGCAGTTCCATTTTTTTAAAGAAGATACTATAATACCTTTATTTTTGAATATTAATTAAATTAGTTAAACCTTATTATTATAGAATATATAGAAGTGAAATTTTTGGAATTCAAAGATAAACAATATGATGGCCCTTATGAAGTTTCAGAAATAGAAATTAATAACGAAGGTCAAATTTTTAAGGGGATACTCTATTTTCCAAGAGAGGATTTTAAAAAACCGTATCCATTAATAATTTATTTTCATGATTTTCCTCATCTTTTCACTTTAAGAGAGATTGTTAGAGATTATCAATATTTGTTAGAAAGTGGTTTTGCTTTTCTGGTGTTTAATTTTAGAGGGTATAGATATAGTGAAGGAATCATATCAATCGAATCCCAAGTATCAGATTCCTTTAAAGTTATAGAATTTATTCAGTTTATGTCAAAAAATGGAATTCTTAGCATAAAAGATATCAATATTCTTGCACATGGATTTGGAGCCTATATCGCCTTGATCTTATGCTCACAAATTACAAGTATTAAAAAATTATTATTATTATGTCCAATTTTGGATTTAGAAAAACATGTTTATAGTGAGAGCTTTTCGAAATCACTGCAATATATAAATCGATTTCTTCCAGGAAATATTCGCGGTATAGAACATGTTAATGATTTTATAAAAAAAACTAAAATAGAGTTAAAAAGAAGAGAGTATCAAATAAAAATCTTCATAAAAGAAGTTCACTACAATAAAATGAAAGTAATAATTGGAGAAGCAGATAAAATAACTCCATTGAATGAATTAAATAATATTATTCGAAAAAATCATAAAAATATTGATATTGTTGTGGTCTCTGGAATGGATCACATTTGCATAGAAGATGCTCATCTTGAAAAAATAAAGAATGAAATTACTTCTTTCTTTATCAATTAGAAAATAAATTTTGGGATTGAAATTATCAAATTATGTCTAATTTAATCAATAAGGCAAAATTATTTAAGATTGGAAAAAAATCCTATTACTTAACTAAGTAAGAATATTACGATTTTTTAGGGTGCGAAAATGAGTTCAAAACAAAAATTAGTCGAATTGAGTTTTTCAGATTTATTGGGTGATGCTAAAAAGCTTGTTTTCCTTGCAGGTGCTGGATCTTCAATTGAATCACCTTCATCGATGCCCAGTGCCCAGAAGGTAATGGAAACTTTAATTAAATATACATGTCCGAAATCAGAAATCGAAAAAATCCTTCAAATTGAGGAATTAAGATTTGAAATTTTAATTGAAATCTTTCAAGATACTTTCGATAGTGATCTTTCATTTGCAAATTTCTATTTGGAAAATGATAAACCAAATATAATACATTTCTTTTTAGCAGAAATGCTTAAAAAGGGGCATTTTTTAATGACATCTAATTTTGATTCACTTGTAGAACATGCTTTACTAAAACTAGATATTCACAAGAAAAAGATCGTACCAGTGATTACCGAAAAGGATTATGAAAAATACAAAGATCCAAATAAACTATTAAAAAGTGGAAAATATGCTATTTATAAGATACATGGTTCTCCAAAAAATATTATAACCGGAGAAGACACAAAAGAATCCTTTATTAATACAATCAGATTATTAGGCCTTAATTTCAACAGAAATAATTTACTTCAACTAGAACCTTATAAAGCTCAATTTCTTGAAAACATATCTGATGAACGCTCTTTAATTATTTTTGGCTATTCAGGAAAAAATGATTTGGATATAGTTTCAACTCTTAAAATAATGAGAAATTTAAAGAATTTAATCTGGATAAATCATATAAGTGAAGATAAATCAGAAGATAACTTTTATGAAATTCTCCCTAAAAAGATGGAGGATATAAAAGAAATAAACGAGATTGATCAGCTTTTATTAGATATCAAACAAATCAATGAATCAGTGAATGTTTATCGATTAAATACAAATACATCGAAACTTATTGAGAAATATCTGGAAAGTAAAGATCTAATCCCTTCTGAGAAGTTTTCAGTCGATTTAATGAATTGGCTTAGAGATAACATTAAGGAACCTGATGAATTAAAAAAACTTTATATCGCACATAAAATATATTATGAAACTAAAAGATATAATGATTCATTAAGATGTTTAGAAAGAATATATCGTATAGCAGATGAATCTGGGGATGATTTATGGAAAGCAGTTGCTTTATTGAATATGGGTATAATAAATCGAGATCAAACTAATTATGATAAAGCTTTAGAATGGCTTAAAAAATCCCTTCAAGTACAATTTAAAATGAAGAATATCGAGCAACAAGTTGCTGCATTTAAAAATATCGGTTTGGTTTATAATAGTTTGAATAATTCTGAGGAAGCTTTAAAATATTTGACACAAGCTTTAAAAGCAAATGAAAAAGTTAAAAATTTTCAAGTTAAATCAGAGATTCTTAACAATATTGGTTTAATTTATCAAAATCAAGGAAATTTTATAGAGGCATTAAAAAATTTTGAATCTGCGATTAAAATCAATGAAAAATTACTTAATTTAAAAGAAAAGGCAATTAATCTGAAATCTATTGGCGATGTTTATTATTCAAAAGAAAATTATGAAGAAGCATTAAATTATTTAGAAGAAGCTTTCATGATTAATGATAAATTAGAAGATCTAAAAGAAAAAGCAGAAATACTCAATAAAATAGGTTATATATATCATTTAAAGGATGACTCATTATTAGGATTAGAAAAATGCAATGAAGCCTTAAATATCTTCGATAAATTGCAAAACATTGAAGGTAAAATGTCTTCTCTTAGAAACTTAGGAATTATATATAGAGATCAATGGAATTATTCAAAAGCTTTAGAAAATTTTGAAGATGCTTTTCAGATTGCTGAAGAGTATGGAAAAATTGAAACTAAAGCAGAGTTATCAAATCAAATTGGTCTTATTTTTCAAAGTCAAGATAAATTTTCTGATGCTTTACAATGGTTTGAAGATTCATTAGCTATTTTTGAGGGGTTAGGTGATCTTAATGGAGAAGTTAAAGTCTTAAAAAATATTGGTTTAATCTATAAAGATCAAAGAAACTTCTCTAAAGCTTTAAATATTTTTGATAAAGCATTAAAAATTTTTGAGGATTTAAAGGATAGAAATAGCAAAGCAGAATATCTTAATGTAGTGGGTTTAATTTACTTGGAACAAAGAAAATTTACTGAAACATTAAGGAGCTTTCAGCAAGCTTTAAATATCTACACTGAATTAAATAATCGCGAAGGAAGTGGTGATACATTAAAGAATCTTGGATATTTTTATCAAGAACAAGCAAATTTTACAGATTCTTTAAACAGGTATGAAGATGCTTTGGATATATTCGAAGATTTAGGATTAGAAGAGAAAAAAGCTGCAATCCTTAACAAAATTGGTAATATCTATCAAGATCAAGGAAATTATTCGGAAGCAGCAAAATTGTTTGAAAAAGCACTTGAGATTTACGATAATGCGAAAAATTTAGAAGGCAGAATCGATACACTACACAATATTGGACTAAATTATCATTATCAAGGAGATGATGCTATTGCTTTAGAAAATTTAGAGGATGCGGTTAAAATTTGTGAACAAATAGGTAATTTACAGAAAAAAGCTAATTGTCTTATCTTTGTTGGAAGTATTTATAAAGATCAATGGAATTTCTTAGAATCTTTAAGAAGATTTGAGGAAGCCCTTATAATTGTAGAACAATTAAATAACTTCGAAATACAACTTGAAATTCTTAATATTATAGGAAAAATTTATCAAACTCAGAAACATTACCCGGAAGCTATCAGAAGATTTCAAGATGCTCTTTATGTAGCGGAACAGATTGGTAATCTTGAAATAAAAGCAGATGTTTTAAATAGTATTGGTGATATTTATTATGATGAAGAATCTTTTTCTGAAGCTCAAAAATGGTTCGAAGATGCTCTGAAGATCGACGAGCAATTAGCAAATTCAAAAGGAAAATCAATCCGTTTAACAAATATTGGTAATATTTATTTAATTCGAAAAAATTACTCTGAGGTGTTGCAAAGATATAAAGAAGCTCTTGAAATCGAAGAGCAATTAGGGAATTTATCTAGAAAAGCCACAATATTAAGAAACATTGGAATGATTTATTATGATCAAACCCATTATTCTGAAGCTTTGAAATGGTTTGAAGAATCGTATACGATTTTTTCTGAAATAGAAAATCTTGAGGGTGTAACGGATTGTTTTAATAGTATAGGATTAGTTTATAAAGATTTAGATAATTTTAAGGAAGCTCTTAAATGGTATCAAGCGGCACTTAAAACTGCTGATGAAATTTATGATTATGACAGAAAGGCTAATTTGCTTAATGAAATTGGCTTAATTTATTATCAGAGGGGCATATATAGAGATGCACTTAAACGATATAAACTCGCTCTAGAAATTTTTGATGAAACAGGAAACCTTATTGGAAAAACATTTAGTTTAAATAAAATTGGTCTGATATATCAAGATCAGGGGAATTATAATGAAGCTTTAAACTGGTATGATAGAGCAATAAAATTCTTTAAAGTATTGGAAGATTCAAAAGAAAAGGCAGAAAATTTATATAATTCGGCTCTTATTTATCGAGATCAAGGTGAATATCTTGCGGCTTTGAAAAATTTTGAAGCTGCATTAAAAATTGATGAAAGATTTAATAATTTAGAAAGAAAAGCAAAAAGCCTGAATCATATTGGTTTAATTTATTTAGACGAAGGAAATTATCCTGTGGCATTAAAAAGGTTTGAAGATGCTATAACAATAACTGAACAAATAAAAAATAATGAGATGAAAGCTAAATATTTAAACAATTTAACGTTAGTTCAGTTAAATCAAGGGGAATATACCAAGGCATGGAAGAGTGGTAATGATGCTTTAGCAATTTTTAAGGAACTTCAAAATTATGAAGGGATTGCTGATACAAACTATAAAATGGGATTGATATATTTAGATCAAAAGAGCTATTCGGAAGCATTATCCCGACATGAAGAGGCACTTCGAATACTATCTGAAAATCGTTTAACTAAAATACCATTGTTCAAGGTATTAAAGAGCAATATAAAAACCATTAAAAGTAATATTAAATAATAAATTTCTTTTAATCTTTTATTTTTATAAAAAAAGTTTGATTTTAATTAGAATTTAAGGACGATTTTGAGCCATATAACTTTTAATATAGCGCTCAACTTCACTCGCCGGTTTTATAATGCCAAAATGACCTTCACATAAAATATCAGCTTTTAACATTAATAATTTTTGCATCGATTTTTGGTAATCAACCAGATTAGAACCAAAACTCGCCATAAAGGGACCATGAATATCTTGACCAAATAAGACCTTAGTGCCTTCAATTTCAATAAAAATAGAAATTGAGCCAGGAGTATGACCGGGAGTGTGAATGCACTGAAATTTTATTTCTCCAAATTTCAAAATTTCTATGTCAGCTTGAAAATGCTTTTCTAACTTAATTGGTCTATATTTTACTCCATACCAAGAAGCGGCTGTTTCTCCATTATGGCCCTTTTCTTCTATGGCGTTGGCATCTAATTCATGCGCATAAAATTTCACTTTAGTATTATACTCTTTGAGATCAAAACAAGCTGCGATATGATCAATATGGAAGTGGGTTAAAATACAATGTTTTATATCCATAGGATCAAAATTAAAATTACGAATGTTCTTTATCATTTGAAAGCTCATTCCACAGTCAATTAATACAAGACCATCGTCACTTTTTGTATCCACCATGAACACCGAACAACCTGAATCGCCAACATGATAAATATTTCTAAAAATGGTTTCCAATTTTTTCCAACCTTTTTGATATAGATAGTATATTAAATAAGAAATAAAAAAGAAGATAAAATTTCAATTAGATATTCTTTAAGTAGATTTTTCTATATAATAATATTGTTATGGCGGCAGCGAATCCAGATGAAAAGAGGACATCAGAGCAATAATGAGCCCCTACAATAACTCTGGACATGGCAACAAACATCCCCCAACCTATTATTCCTATAAGTAATGTTAATTTTAATGGAAATTTGATTTTTTTATTTTGAACAATTATAAGAAGAGGTAAAAACATCCACCCCATTGCTGCATGCCCACTGGGGAAACTGAAATTACCCGTAATCCCACGCGGAATAAACCATGGTGTATATGGTCCTATAGCAAGATCTTTAAATCGAACTCTTCCCCAAAATAACTTTATTAATTGTACCAATAGTAGAGGATTTATTATAGCTAAAATAGATATAATAGATGCAACTTTTCTATAGCTTTTCCAATCTTTATTCCATGTAGTAATTAGATACATTAAAGGCAGTATAATTAAACTAATTCCAAGAGATATATCCGTATTATCATTATCAAAAATTCCAAGTAAAAGATAAATTACTCCAGTGATAACAGCTAAAATAATTAAGATTTTCTGCTTCTTAATATTTTTAATGTAACTTCCTAACCATGTCGCTAACGCTATTGCTATCAATGCATAGCCTGGAACTTCACCATAATCAGCTCCAAAATTACCCCAACCTGAGTTTTCATTAACCACAGCAATAGAGATCTCCCAATCATAAATACCAAATAAAGTCGCTAAAATTATCCAAATTATTAGAATAGTAATTAATAATTTAACAGATTTCGATAAATCCATCTTAGTTCATTGATTTTTATTTTTTATTTTTGTTATTAGTCAATAATCTATTTAATAATTTTTATTCATTCTTTAAAATGATCCTTCCAAAAATTAATCCCATTTGTATGTGAAATAATAAAAAAAATAATTTTTATAGAAATTTAAATTACTAATATTACTCCAAGATTTAATGCATATTTGAGAGATATGAACGTTCAAGATAATAATAGCCATAAAAAAGATTCATTCTCAACCAAAATGAAAAAGTATTTTAAAAATCTCATTGATTTTTCTAATTTTGATAGGAAAACTATCTTTTATATCATTGTATTTATAGCAATAATGGTTATAACTGTTTATTTGCTAATTTATATTATTTTCATAGACGATACAATTTTGTATAGATTTGTAGTCGAGTGGATAGTAAATCCCATTGCTTCATTGGGAATTATTGGCATATTTTTATTTGTATTAGTTATGGCAATACAAGGAATTATCGTACCTCTTCCTTCAGAAGTTATACTTATAGCAGCTGGTTTAATATATGGAACTTTCGGAGGGGGTATAATGGGAATAATTGGATCAGTAGGTGCAGGATTATTATGCTATTATCTTAGTAGGAAGGGAGGGCGTCCACTGGCTAGAAAATTTGTTGGTGATAGAGCTATTAATATGGCGGATGACTTTATTCATAAATATGGAATATGGGCCATATTAATTTTTCGGTTTATTCCATTTATTCCTTTTGATCCCGTTTCATACGCTTCTGGATTAGTAGATATGGATGTAAAAAAATACTCATTAGGTACTTTTCTAGGGTCGATTGCTCGAGCTTTTTTTTATGCTTGGCTTGGAGATTCCTTTCTAGGCGAAATTCCAGGACCACCATATGATCTAAATGCGCTTGATCCAGCTCAGTTTCAGGCTCAAGCAAACCTTTTTAATATTATCTTATTAATTATTGTTGCTGTTTTGATTATTGGATTTATGGCATTTTATTTTTATAGTAGATTCTGGGAAAAAAAGAAAAGAGAACAAAATTTATCTACTTAAATTCTCCTATTGATAACATTCTATCAAACTTATGTTATTATGATAGTATTATCTCTAGTGTTGCTATGCCTGTTGTATTTGAAACATTAACCTTAGAAGAAATCGAATTCCAATCTGCGTTTTTTAATAATTTACTGATAATT
>JBHLPZ010000130.1:0-9158 GCA_048885325.1 Candidatus Odinarchaeota archaeon | reverse complement strand
TACTGGAATTCCATCCTTATCTAGACCTATTTTATTAGGGGCTAGGTTTGGAATCCCCATAACACTAAACATTTTATGAAGGTCATCATCATCTGTACCCATATCCGGACCAGGATAATATACATCATTCTTAACATATTTCTCAATTGCTTTAGCAAATCCGGTTAGTAGTAGACTTTTCTGTTCCAAATCAGTAGGATTGCCCCATACACCTGATTTTGCGCCCCCAATTTTCAACCGATATGTACAAAACTTCAATGACATAGCTCGAGATAATCTAATCATTTCATCAACAGTTAAATCAGGGACCAATCTTACCCCACCAGCAGGAATTCCATAAACTGAATTATCAATAACTAATATAGCCTTTAAATCTACGGAAGGATTGTTAATAAAAATAATCTTTTCTGGTCCTACTTCATCTAAAAGAGAATAATCCTCAATATTAAATCTCATAACTCAATACATCCAAATACAATATTTTGAATTATAATCTAATAACTTTTTTTTCTATATTTTATTTTTATGATTATGGAAAAACAAAATCCTTATTTATTTGAATTATATCCAGATTTAATAGGTAAGACTCCTTGGATTTCCTTATTAACCAATTTACCCACTAAAATAGATAGGCTTACTGAATTAGAAAAAGAATTTGATTTAGATGGTGGAGAAATATATATCAAGCGTGATGATAAAAATCATTATATTTATGGAGGAAATAAATTAAGAAAATTTGAATTTATTTTTGGGAAAGTTTTAAAAAAAAAGAAAAAAGGAGTTGTAACGAATGGAGGTATTGGAACAAATCATGGATTAGCGTGTGCTATAGTGTGTCATCAACTAAACCCACCTTTAAAGTGTAGTCTATATCTTTTCCATCAGCCCTTAACTTGGCATGTCCAACGTTCATTATTATTATTTAATTATTTTGGAGCTGAACTTCATCTTGGTAAAGGAGATATTGGTACTTTTGTTAAGTTTTTATTTTTCAAATTATTTCATCCAAAATATTTTTTAATGTTCCCTGGAGGCTCACCTCTTTTTGGAATAGGATCTCCCCTTGGAATAATTGGCTTTATAAATGCTGCTTTTGAATTGAAGATTCAAATTAACCAGGGAGTAGTTCCAGAACCAGATATAATTTTTATACCAGGAGGATCTACTGGAACAGCGGCTGGTCTTATAGCAGGATGTAAATTACTGGGATTAAAAACAAAAGTATGTGTTGTTGCTGTATACACTTCTTTAACTGCTAATCCTTCAGCTATAATAAAAAACGCAAATAAAGCTTTAAAATACTTACGAAAACGAGATAAATCAATTCCAAACATAGAAGTATTAGAAGATGATTTTGAATTTATATCTGGATATCTTGGGACTGGTTATGGAATAAAAACTATCAGAGGTCAAACTGCTATTGATAAGGTAATGGAATTAGAGGGTCATCATAAAGATTTTAAATTAGAGACCACATATACGGGAAAAGCGATGGCGGCTATGTTTAACTATCTTGAAAAGGAAGAAAATAAATCTAAAAAAGTACTATTTTGGAATACATATAATTCAAATGATTTGGATAAATTCGTTAAAGAGACGAATTTTGATTATCAAAAATTACCAAAGAAGTTTCATAAATTTTATGAAGAAAAAATATTTCAATGTTGGCAATATGCAGAATGTCCTGAAAATATAAGAGTAGAATGTCCTGCTTATCTTAACCATGAATATAGGTTTTGGAAAATTACAGATTGTAAATTATCTAAAGAAAGGCAAGCAGAAATTAGAAAAATATTAAGTAAAGCGATTGAATTAGAAGATGCGTAGTTAAGATAAGTTAAATTCTTTTACTAGTTGTTTTTGAAGAGCAGGTCTATCAATCTTAGCCAAACGTGTTATAGGTAGTTCTTTTTTAATAACTACTTTTTTGGGAACTTTAAAATCAGCTAGTTCCTTTTTACATAGTTCTATAATTTCAGTTTCATTAACTACCTGACCCAATTCTGGAACAACAGTAAGCCAGACTACTTCATTATAAATTTTATCTGGAATTCCTACAGCGGCGGCCATTGCAATATTAGGGTGTTCTATTACAACACTCTCTATTTCGGAAGGAAGAACAGTATAACTTCCAACACGAATAATAAACTTTTTTCTTCCTTTTATATACATTCTTCCATCTTTAGTAATATAACCTAAATCTCCAGATCGACACCAACCATCGTTAGTAAATGTTGTTTTATTTTCTTCTGGCATATTATAATAACCCGGTATGGTCAAAGTTCCTCTAAATAGCATTTCACCAATTTCTCCAGAAGGCAAATCATTATCATTTTGATCAACAATTTTAATTTCTTGTTCTGGTAATATTTTACCTATATAACCATTTGCTAATTCTTCCAGAGGGTCTCCAATGTCTGTAAAAGATACTTCTGGTCCTGATTCGGTACTGCCATAAGCATTAAGTATATTGGGGCATATTCTATCTCGCATCCCAGTTAGTAAATCCATACTTAACTTTTCTCCGCTTACTACTGCTAAAATTAAGGATGATAAATCAAAATTATCTAAATCAGGTAAGCTTAACATAATTGCATACATTGTTGGTACCCCTCCAATCAATTGTAATTTCCATTTTCTTATTGCTCTTAAAACATTATAAGGGTTCCATTGTTCTTGTAAAACAATTTCACATCCTGCAGCTAATACTGTACCCATTATTTCAACTGAACCACCAACATGACTTGGTGGAAAATTATTTATCATTTTAAATCTGGGTTTTAAACCTAAGGGTTCTCCTTTTTCTTTAATATATGTGGCCTCAAGATAACTTGCATGGGCAATATTCTTGTGTGTTAACAATGCTGCCTTTGGTACTCCTGTGGTTCCACCAGTGAAAATAATAAGAGCCCCCTCATTAGGGTCTAATTTTTCACGTCTTATTTTTAATTCATCGCCTAAATCATACTTTTTTTCAAATAAATCTTCAAATGGAGTACCAAACTCATCCTTCCCAATCATAAAGTATTTGATATCGGGATTAAATTCTGAACTAAGTTCTTTAATAGTATTAGCAATATCGTACCCTCTAGCTTTTCCAATCAAAAATATTAATTTTGGTCTAACGTGCGGAATAAAGCGGCGATAATCTGCCGGTCTAAAACGAACATCCATAGGTATACATATCGCACCTATAGAATTAATCGCTAAATATATTAAAGCATACTCCATAATCATTGGTAAAATTGTTACAATGGTATCTCCTTTTTCAATACCATAATTTAGAAAAGCTTCTGCTAAGTGATCAATTGTATCTGCAAATTCTTTAGCAGTATATCTTTTCCATTTAAATTTTATAAATGGAAAATCTGGATCAACTAAAGCCCAGTGATTAATATATTGCCATAAATAATCTAATTTAGGTATTTCCATGTATTAAATCCCCATCTATTTTGAAATCTATATAATTTAATTCTCTAGTTTGGAAAAATTTTGTAGAATTTTGATAAGTATTTCATAAATTATTCCAACATCTACAATTTTCAACTTTTCATTAGGTGTGTGTTCACCGTCAATAGTAGGACCAATAGAAATCATTTGAATTCCAGGAATCTTTTGGCTTATCCTACCAGTTTCTAAGCCTCCATGAACAATACTAGATTTAACAGGTTTTTGTAAAATCGATTCATATTGTTCTTTAGCATATTTAAGAAATTTTGATTCAGGTTGGGGCGTCCATTCTGGTAAAATATCCCGCAATTCCATCTGCCAATCTCCTAGTTCTCCCAGTTGAACCATGGATTGTACAAATGAATTCAATTCAGATCGAATAATACTACGAGGATAAAGTCGTATAATAATTCTATTACCTTTTGTCCATACTATGGCAAAATTATTAGAGGATTCAGGAAAGTTTTCATAAAATGGTGAATATTTTAAGACTCCTTGAGGGAAGAGGCTTGTAGTATAAATGATAAGTTTTGTATCCTCGGCAGATAAAAATCTTTCGGGATTTCCTTTTTTCCACGTAATATTTATATTAGGTTCCAGTATTGGAAATCCTTCTCTTGAAGCATTGTAATAATCGTAAATTGCTGTTAATTCGTCTCGAATCAAATTTTCAAAAACCTCTTCATCTTTTGAATTAAAAGCAATTTTTACTTCAGCATCTCTAGTAATAGCATTCGATACTGTCCCTCCATTCCATCTACATAAATATAATTCTATATACTGGCTTATATTTGATAAAATTCTACTAATTAGTTTGTTAGCATTTGCCCTAGGTAAATGAATATCTCCTCCAGAATGTCCTCCTAATAGACCATCAACAGTTAGTTCAAAAAACAGTAAGTTTTTAATAGAATCTTGTTTTAACCATTCAAATTCTTTTCTAAAATATGTTCTCCTTCCACAAACTGAACCAATTGTAATTTCTCCAATTGGACCACTATCTAAATTTATCAAATAATTACTTTTAATATCCAGTGTTTTAACATCTAGATTTGTTGCTCCAGTAAAGCCATTTTCTTCATTAACAGTGAAGAGAACTTCAATGGGTCCATGCAAGATGACTTTTTCGTTATCTGTTAAAATTGCCGATGCTAATGCTACCCCTATTCCATCATCTGCTCCCAGAGTGGTTCCATCAGCATCAATCCACTCACTATTATCTTGTATTCTTATGGGAATTCCATTTTCATCAAAGTCATATCCCTCTGGTCTATCCGTTTCACAAACCATATCTAAATGAGCTTGAAGAAGTAGAGGAGGTACTGATTCCATCCCTTTTGTAGCCGGTTTTTTAATTAAAATATTACCAACCGCGTCTTCAGAAATAGCAATTTCGAGTCTTTTTAGTTCAGCTTGTTCAATTAACCAAGATTTAATCTTATTTCTAATTTTATCTTCCTTTTTAGAACGACGAGGTGTTTTAGCAATTATTTCTTCAAAAATATGCCAAACAATTTTAGGTTCTAAATTTTCTAATACCATTTTTTTATACTCATTTCATTTTAGTATTAATTAGGAGCCTTTACTTTAAACCCTTTTTAAAAAAGGATAATAAAATTTTTATTCCGAAATATATTGAACAATTCAAATTACTTTTAAAATTTAAAAAAAATTGAGGAGAAATTGATTTTGGAAGATATTGTATTATATGAAAAAGAGGGTGATATAGGAAAAATAACATTGAATAAACCAGACCAACGAAATACTATCGATTTAAATGTTCTTAAAAAATTAATTGAATTTTTTAAATTGAGTGCGAAAAATGAAGATGTGTGTGTAATTTATGCGGCTAATGGTAAGCACTTTACAGTTGGAGCTGATTTAAAATATGGATATGAATTATTGACCGCCAAAGATAGGTTAGATGAGGCTGTTGAATTTCTGGAATCATGGCAAATTCTAACAAGAGCTATGATGGCACACCCCGGCATTATAATTGTTGGCTATCATGGTTGGGTTATTGGTGGAGGATTTGAGCATACGCTTATATGCGATATAAAAATAGCCGCTTCAGATACAAAAATTATACTTCCTGAAGTTGGAGTTGGTCTTTTCTTTTCAAATGCTTCTACTAAATTGTTACCACGAATTATTGGAGAAACACGGGCTAAAGAATTAATGATATTGGGTAAAGAAATTACTGCTGAGGAAGCTTTGAATATAGGATTGGTCAATCAGCTATGTTCACCTACAAGTTTAGACAGAATTTTAAAGAAAACTGCTAACATGATTATATCTATGGATCATCTTGCTTTAAAATATACTAAATCGTTTATTAATGAAAATCAAGATTTAAATGTTGAATCTGTTTTAGCTCGCGAATCTATTGCGATGATTACTACTGGCCAATCTGATGAGGTTAGAAAAAGGCTTGAAAAGTTTGTAAAAAAGTGAATAGGAGAAATGAACAATGAAAGTTAACTCTAAAGTTATCACTTCCCCTCCAAATAGAGAGGAACTAACTAGTCGATTAGAAAAATTAAGAACTTTAATGGAAAAAGAAAAATTGGATTATTATATATCTTTCGATCCAACTAATATCTATTATTTAACTAATTTTGCTTTTTATGTTCATGAAAGACCCTTTATTTTAATTATCCCAAAAGAAGGGCTTCCAAAAATGTTAATCCCTCTATTAGAAAAAGGACATTTTGAACAACGCGCAATATCAGAGCTTGATTTTATAATTTACTATGAATTTCCTGCTCGTGAGGGTGAGAATTGGTTTGATTACTACCAGAAATTAATCAATAAAGATGCTATTGTAGGAATTGAATCTGTGATGCCGATGGGCATAGTAGAAAAAACTCCTGGTAAAAAAATCATAACAGATCTTATTGAAGAGGCACGAATCATTAAAACAGATTATGAAATAGGGAGAACAATTCACGCTTGTAAAATTGTTAATAAAGGACATAGGGTGCTACTTAAGAAATGTCGGCCAAAAGTTCTTGAATTTGCTCTATATAAAGAAGTTACAAATGCTATGACCTCAAAGATTGTACAAGATATTCCCAATGCTAATTTTAGAGCTACACAAACAACAGCTGCAGTCTGGCCACCTTCAATATCTCATGATCCACATTTAGTTCCTCATATCTTTACCGAGATGGAAGAAGGAGGACCCCATGTTTCTATAGTTCAAGCTCAAGTTGATGGTTATGGTGTTGAACTGGAACGCACTTTTTTCTTAGGATATGTTCCAGAAAAAGCTAAAGAACCATTCGAAATTATGATTAACGCAAGAGCCTTAGCTTATAATCTTTTAAGACCAGGTACCATTATGAGTGAAATAGATAAAAAAGTGAGAAATTTTATATTCGAAAAAGGATATGGTGAATACATAATTCATCGTACTGGCCATGGATTTGGTATAACTGGACATGAAGCTCCATATGTCGCTGAAGGATATGATCGAAAACTTGAACCAAATATGATAATTAGTATTGAACCAGGAATTTATATTCCAACATTAGGCGGTTTTCGTCATTCTGATACAGTATTAATTACAGAAGATGGTTATCAAAAATTAACTAAAGCTCCCGAAACACTGGAAGAATTAACAATAAAAATTTAATAATTAATTATTTTTAAATTTCCTTAGTTATTTTTTCTAAGCCTTTTCTATATGTGGGTTCTGGTATCTCACCTTTAATATACCCCATTGGTAAAATTGTAAGGACAAAATCATTTTCCCCTAGTTTAAGGCTCTTTTTCGCTTTCTCACGATCCATTGTACCTATCCAGCAAGTACCTATCCCCAAAGCCCAAGCCATCAGCATCATATTCATTGATACTAATGATGTATCTTGGATATACCATCTTGGATTTTGCTTGATTTTTCCAATTATAGCTATAACAATTGGAGCATCTCCTATAAATTGCCCATATCTCGCTAATTTCGCTAGTTCTTGCTTTTTTTCTTTATTTTTAATAACTATGAATTCCCAAGGTTGTCTATTCGATGCGCTAGGAGCCCATCTACCTGCTTCCAAAATCATTTTGATGTCCTTATCAGAAATCATTTTTTCTTGAAAACTACGAATAGTTCTTCTATTTTTTAAAAATTCTAGAAAAAGTTTTGGATCAATCAATTTTCCTCAAGTTTTTTTTAATTTTATGATATCTTCGATTAATAGTAATTCGAAAATATATAATTTTTATGCCATATAATATAACTTAATGCCTTTAGCAGATTTGAAATCGAATTATTCAAAAAAAGACTTAAAATTTGGTCCGAGAAGAGAAAGTCAAAAATTCATAAAACAATATTATGATGGACATCATAGAGACCCTCATGAAGATTTTTTATATGGTTTTTTATGTCTCATCTATGATGGAATACAAGATGTTGAAGATTTAAAATCTAAAATGCGAATATTTTTTCTCTCTGTGACAAAACAAGTTGTAATTGAAGATAATGATACTGAGGAATATATCCAAAAAGCAAACCGCAAAAAATTAATTAAAATCAAACAAAACAATACAATTGAACTTACTGAAACTGGTAGAAAACTAGTGGAATTGAGCTATATTTGGAATTTACATACAAGTTATTGGATGCGAAGACTTTTTTCAAAAACATCTGTGATTCTAATATCAGCAATTTTTCTAATAATTCTCTCAAGTTTAAAGATTTTTACTGGATTGCAATTAGGATCACAGGGGATGTTAACTGAAGGTTTTGAGAATTTAACCGATTTAATAAAAATTGGATTAATAGTACTACTTGGAATGAAACTTAAAAAGGACAAATTAGCAAGCATAATAATAATCCTTTTGATGATGTTCACTGGCGCGACTTTAGTCTGGTCTGGAATAGAACATCTTCTTATAGAATCTTCAATAGTACCAACAATAGAAGCATATTTTATTAGCTTTATTTCAATAGCTATGAATACAGGATTGATGTACCTTAAAAGTCTGGTTGGTAGAACCTCAGGAAATTTATCCCTCCTTAGTGATTCTAAAGATTCTGAATTGAATTTAATGCTTTCAATTGGAGTTCTAATTGGTTTAACTTTTGCGATTTTTAAGATATATTTTGTTGACTCACTCGTTGGAATAGTTATCGCAATTTTAGTGTTTAAGGAAGGCATAGAAATTATTCTGGAGCTTTCGAAAAAAGAAGAAGATTTTGATATAACCTCCATAAAAGTATTTGCGGATAATATTTATGAAAATCGGCTAACTGGATATATCTTAGGGAGCATACGGCGAGATTCTTTATCTCGCAAGATTTTAATCGAAAACTTCACTAAAGGTCTTAATTTAGGAAGGATGTATTATGAAGGGTTTGCTGATTTCTTCTATGATGAGTTAGGTCCTGGTACTGCTAAAAAATTTATTGATAAATTAATCGAAGGGGGACTTATTGAAAATATTGATGAGCAACTAGTTTTAACAAATAAAGGATTAAAAGCATTTTATCGAGCAAAAGCTAAGGAATTCAGGCAAAGATCTGAAAATGTAAACGTTGGAGGGCCTGCTATAATTAAAAGTGCATCATGCATTATATTCATTGCTCTTATAATTTTACTGATTATTTTTGCCCCACAAATTAATTCTTGGTTAATTAATCTTTAATTCAATCTAAAAGTTATAAGGTTTTTATAAGAAATTAATCTTTATTGAAATATTCTGAATCG
>JBHLPZ010000129.1:0-9169 GCA_048885325.1 Candidatus Odinarchaeota archaeon | reverse complement strand
TCTGATCCAGTGTTCTGTTCCAAAGCCAGAAAATCTCATAGGGAGACGCTGAGAAGCTCCCATCATAACTAAACTAGACCCATGGTATCCCCGTCGAAAAACAATAAACTGATCTCCTCTCTTATTATTAATCATTGCTAATCTTATAGCACATTCAAGAGCCCATCCTCCTCCAGAGTTATTAACACTTACCCTTCCACCTTTTAACTGTCCGGGTGCAATTTCCGCGATTTTATTAGTAAATCTCACTCGAATGGGAGTTAGAAAATATGACCATGTATGAGTCGTTATTTGAGATTGAAGACTTATAGCATAACTAATATCTGGGTTATTATGGCCTAGATTATATACCCACGCTTGCGAAGTACAATCCAGAATCTCACGCCCATCTTGAGTTCTAAAAAAAACCGAACCTGGAGCTGTACTTCCTGTAACAATAATATCTCGATCTTTAACTAATAGATGCTCTTTTTTACATTTTGTAATTTCATCTTCGGATAGTGGACTAGTCAATAATCTATTAATCTCTTCTTTTGACAAATATCGTGGTTCTTGCATATTATATCAAATAGATTTTTAATTATAATTATAATTAATATGAACTAATATGATTGAACAATATATAAAAGTATTATCTAAGTAAATTTAAATCTTCGAAGCGATAAGATCTATGATATCAACGACTTTAATTTTTTCTTTAACTTCAACGTCCATTTCTTCATAAGCATTGTATAAGTTATTTATACAAAAGGGACAGCTAGTTGTTAAAATTTGCGCACTACTATCAACTGCTTCTCTTATACGTTCTTTAGAGATTTTTACCGCTAACTCTGGAAATTGGCTTTTCACACCACCACCCGCACCACAACACCAAGCATTATTTCTATTTCTCTTCATTTCTCTTAATTTAACCCCTGGAATTTTAGTAATAACTTCACGAGGTATATCATAAAGATCCATGTGGCGACCTAAATGGCAAGGGTCATGGTAGGTTATACTTGTTAATTCTCTTTCTTCCTTTTTAAAAGGAATTTGATTATTATTAAGTAATTCAATTAAAATTTCTGTTATATGCTTTACTTCAAATGGTAATTCTTCACCTAATAATTCAGGATAATCTTTTTTCCACGTTCTATAACATCCTGCACATGCGGTAAAAATTGTTTTTGCTCCTTTATCCTTAAATTCTTTAATATTATGCTTAATTATTTCGGATAAAGACTTTTCATCTCCAATCCGTAGAGCAATAGAGCCACAACACCACTCATCTTTAGTCATTGCTATTTCTTTTCCAGCTGCATTTAAGATTTTCATCATATTTCTTAATGTTTCTACCTGCCTTAAAGGCATAGTACATCCCCCAAAAAACATTAGTTCTCCCTTTTCCTTAATTTCGGGAAATTGTTTTATCCAATCGAATTTTTTATCTTTATCTTCCCCATACGGATTTCTCATCTTATCATCATTCATGTATTCAACTAAATCACCGTGTCTTTCAAGAGGAGCAAAACCTGCTTCAACCAAATCTTTTCTTAATGCTTCCCATACTTTAACATGATCAATCCAATTACATGTAGGAAGGATTATATTTTCATTTTGAGACATATGACATACTTCAGTACAATTTCCACATTCTGAACACTCGTAAATAAATTCTGCAAGCTCTCTACTCAATGGAATTTGTCCTTCCAAAATACTTTTAAGAATATTCATTCGACCTCTTGAAAAATATATTTCAAATCCTTCACCTTCCATTGCTTCTTTAACGGGACATGTTAAAAATCTCCCCACAGCAGGTCGAATGGCGTAACCACAATCTCCACATCCCTTCTGCAGACTCTAGTAATTCTAGAGTTTTATACAGGAGAATATGGCTTTCCATTCCTTTTTTAGATGTTTTAATTCACTCATTTTTTTCACATAACACATTAAATTAAATATTAACTAATTTTTCACTAATTCTCCATAATTTCGTTTGGAGAGATTCATCATAAGTTAATTTGTGTGATTTTACAGGTTTACACTTCTTATAATACTTTCCTGTAATTCCTTCCACTTCAGGTGATGATGCAAGATATACGGAAGTTCTTGCTGCTTCTTCTGGACTTTTTATCAATGGTGATATTAAATGTTGAAAAATTTTGGAACTCTTTTTAGTTGGAGTAATCATTTTTGTTTTTGCATGACCTGGATGAAGCGCATTTACTGTTACACCCGTTCCATCTAATCTACGAGCCAATTCATACGTGAATAGTACTAGCGCGAATTTAGCGTTTGCATATGCTTTTTGAGAAGAATATTTTTTCTCAGACATTAAATCATCAAAATTTATTTTGAAATAGAGATGAATATTTGAGGAAACATTTATAATCCGAGAAGGGGCACTCTTTTTTATAATATCGAGCAAGGAATTAGTTAATAAGAAATGTGCCAAATAATCGACTGCAAATGTGCTCTCATATCCATTTTCAGTAACCATTCGTTTCCTATTAAAGATACCCGCATTATTTATCAAAACGTGTAGGTATTCGTATTTTTGTTTGAATGCCTTAGCTACATTTCCAACTGATTTTAAAGAAGCTAGATCTGCGATTAATAGGTCGATTCTTTCATTAGCCGATTTTTCTTTAATCTCATTTTGGGCTATTTCTGCTTTTTCTCTATTTCGACATATCATTATGATATGATATCCCTTTGCTGCTAGTTGTATTGCGGTTTCTTTACCAATACCCGCATTAGCTCCTGTAATCACACAGAGTTTTTCTTTAAACTTATATTTCTGGTTAATCATCATCTAAAAATTATTATTTTTTATCCCAAAAATTGAATTTTCCTCTACTTAATATCGTATTTGGGTCTAATACTTTTTTAATAGATTTCATTAAGTTATAAAATTCTTCTGAATAAGCACCAATATCTACCATAAAACGAGATAAATAATCACCCATCATATACCATTGTACTCCATGTTTAATTACTCTTTCTAAGAGAGATTTCCAAAGCTTTATGTTAGTTTCTTTGATTACTTCATGGACTTCACCATCATAATACCTCCAAAAGCTTACAAAACCAGCTGTTATCTCAACATTATTACCATCTACTAATGGTACAGGTCCACTACCTGAAATCGGACGAATACCTGTAATATCAAATACTTTTCGCATGTCTGATTCGTGTTCTATATCCCATTGATCAATATCTTGTAAAATTTTAGGAAATGCAGAAATTGGACAAAAACACTCAGCTGATAAGGGTTGCATCGAAGGATACATCCCCCATAAGTTATGGTAAAACTGCCAATGGCCTTGTTCTGCATAATGCCATTTTGCAATATTACCATCTGCAATCTCAGGACCTAAAAATTCAGATTTTTTATCTAAAATTATCTTATCCAGACTTTTAACTTTCTCTTCTAATACTGTCTCATTATTTGCTTCTATAGTATAAAAGAACATTCCACGTTTACGTTTTATGCTTTCCCATAATGGAAACATACCTTGTTCTGATCCAACAGCAATAACTACATCTGGAATAAACATTGTATCATAAACATCTATACCTCTTTGTCTGATTTCGGTCATTATTTGAGCTGCTGTCTCAGCAGATTTTCGGGGCATTAAGAATGTTTTATAGTCTGCAAATTTTGGTTTAGGAAAAACTTGTAGAGATACTTTTGTTTTTACCCCAAATATTCCATTATCTCCGCAAAAAAGCCCTGCTAAGTCAGGTCCATTTCCAAATCTATTAAATGGATATTTCGAATATTTATTTGCTTGAGAGCCAGTCTCTATAATTTCTCCAGTAGGTAAAACGACTTCTAATGAAACCAATTGATTAGTACAGGCTCCATATTTTGCGCAACCACCGCCTCCCACTGAATGATGGGAAATTCCTCCTCCAACAGACGCAGATAATCCTGAACCAGGCCCCATGCATCCTGTATAAAGCCCATAATGACAAAGATATTCGTTTAATTTACCCCAAGATATTCCGGCTTCTACTGTAACGATTAAATTATCCTCATCCAAATTAATTATATTATTCATTCTTTTCATATCTAAAACAATACCGCCATCTCCAATGGGTTTACTCCCACCAAATTCACAAATCCCAGCACCGCGAGGTATAACAGGTATGTTTTCTTCATTTGCAACTTTAAGAATTTCTGAAATTTCTTTAGCATCCTTAGGTCTAATTACAATATCAGGCACACCTTGTAATACAATATCTACATTTCTAGAGTAAGCGTGTCGCACGTAAATACTATTAGAAAGATAGTTTTTAGAAACAATTTTTTCTAATTTTTGGTAAATTTCAGTCATAATTTTAACTTAAATGGCTAAATTAGTTCTCTTGTTAATTTTATTTAATAAAAATTAATTCTTCTTATACTTATAATTTTCATTATAAAATTTTTCAAAATAAAAGGTTTTTTAGAAATTGAAAAAGAAAATAAAGTATATCATTATCATCATAATTTTTTTGCTTCTAACAATTCCTATTTATTTTAATGTGTTTTTAGAATTTTTTTTCGTTAACGAATTTAATTTACTTATATCTTTGATTCTTGTAATGGGTTTTTTGACGCTTTATGTAATCGGAAAAATCATTGAAGTTTATGGTTATAATGCAGAGATTATTAAGGTCATGGAAAAGCATGACATCATTAATTCATTTGTTGAAGGCAATAATAAAATTATCAGAGGTTTAGGATTTCTTGTAATTATGGCAATTGAAGAATTAGTTTTTCGATATTATTTAGTTGGACTATTATTCATTCAATCATATTTAGGAGAAATATTAGTAATCCTAATCTCAAGTTTAATCTTTTCAATCTTTCATATCCATACTTGGTTTTCTTATAGAAATGTTAGAATTTTGGTTATCTTTCTTATCTACTCTTTTTTCTTAGGATTATTCAATGGATATCTTCTTCTAACCGTAGGAATAATTCCTTGTATTCTAGTTCATTTTAGTCTAGCTTATATTCTATATTATGGTATTTATACACGTTATTTCAAAATTAAAACATAAAAAAAAAAATAAAAAGTTATTTATTCCTTAAAGCTTTCTTGTCAACTTTTCCAACAGTAGTCAATGGCATTTCTTCTATAATTTCGATAAACCTAGGAACTTTATACTTTGCTAAATTTTCCTGTGCGAATTTCATTATATCTTTTTTAATTTCTTCTGAAGCTTCATATCCTTCCTTTAATAGAACATATAATTTTACTAATTCTGATCCTGGACGATCTGGATCTGGAATGCCCACACTAGAACAAAGCTCAATTGCAGGATGTTTATTCATCTTTTCGTCAACTTCTACACTAAAAACTTTATAACCACTAACAATTATCATATCTTTTGTACGATCCACAATTTTAATATATCCATCCTCATCCATAACTCCAACATCACCGGAATAAAACCAACCATCTTGAAGAGCATTTTCTGTTTCTTTTGGTTTATTCCAATAACCACTAAATATTTGAGGACCTCGTATAGCAATTTCTCCTGGAGTACCTAAAGGAACCTCTTTAGTTCTGTCTGTTACATCTACTAATTTCACTTCTGTATTAGGAAATGGAACTCCTACGGTCCCAATTTTCTTTTTACCAAGGTATGGATTCATTGTAACTCCAGGTGATGCCTCAGTCATCCCATAAGCTTCCACCACTTTTCCTTTACCAATAACTTCCTCAAATTCGTTTATACTTTTTGTTGGAAATGGAGCTGCACCTGATATATAACCTTGAACTGAACTTAAATCTATTTTTTTAAATTTACGATTTTTTAGAAGCATCATATAGAGAGTTGGGACATTATACATTAGAGATATTCTACCTTCATATTCTTTCATTTTGCTTGTCATATAGTTTGTGTCACGAGGATCAGGCACTAAAATTTGAGCAGCCCCAATATAAACGGTTTGTAGGCAAAATTGTAAACCTGCCAAATGAAAGAAGGGAAATCCAGAAATATATATATCTTCACCTGGGTTTGTTGCTGGTTCAAACCAATGTCCTACAATTTGTAAAATCGATATTAAGTTTCTATGCGATAATATTGCTCCTTTTGGAGGACCTGTAGTTCCACCTGTATATTGGAGTAATAAAGTATCATCAGGTTCTATTATCACATCAGGTCCTTTATTACCTGAATAATTTTCCAAAATTTCATTATAGGTAAAATAGTTCAAACCTTCTATAGGTAAAACTTTCCCAAAAGGAACTTTTCCAATTTTTATTAATTGCTCTTTCATTGATGGTTCTAAATCCAAAAGATCTGCTACATTTGTTGTTATTACAATCTTAACTTCTGTATCTCCCATTAGAAGCGCTTCCCTTACTTTTTCCTCGTAAAATGAGTCAAGTGTTATAATCGCAGCAGCTCCACAATCTTTTAATTGATAGTTGATCTCAATTGGAGATAAGAGGAAATTCATCCCCGAGGCAGCACAACCTGCACAGAAAGTACCAAATAATGCTATAATGAATTGAGGGATATTTGGCAAATTAATAACAACTCTATCCCCTTTTTTTATTCCATTTTGAGCAAGAAAATTCGCAAAACTATTAATAAATCTTCCAGCTTCTCTAAATGAAGCACAAGCACCTTGAAAATCATAACAAAGACTATCTGGATATTTCTCAACTGTTCTTCTAAGCATTTCTGCTAATGAATAGATTTCTAAATCTAATATTGGTTGTACATGATCATCATACGATTTTAACCATATTTTATTAGAATATGGACTGTCTTCCATCATTTTCTCAGCCATTCTTAATTATTTAAAAAATTTTTTAAGCAAATTTATCTACATCTAATAGTATTTCTATTGTTGGATTTATATTTAAAATTAATTGTATGTTTTTTCGTTGATACATATGTCTGATGATCCATATTTTAAGCTAAGAAATTTTCTAAATCAATTTCCCTTAGGGTTTCCTGAAACTCCTTCTCAAGTTGAATTAAAAATCTTAAAAAGACTTTTTACTGAAGAAGAAGCAAAAATAGCAATAACATTAACCCATATTCCTGAAGAAGCACATAAAATTGCTAAGAGAATCGGGATGGATCTTAAATATTTAGAAGAAAAGCTAGAATTGATGGCAAAAAAAGGATTAATTTTTCGAATGAAAAGGGATAATAAAATCCTCTTTAATGCTATACCTTTTATGATTGGCTTATATGAATATTCAGTTAAAAAAGTAGATAAAGAGCTTGCTAACTATTATAAAGAATATTATAATACTGCATATCAAGCTGAGATGGGTTTAAGCAATGTTCCTGGATTCAAAGTAATCCCTATTGAAGAAACAATTGAACCAAATACTACACTTTATCCATATCATAAATTAAAAGAGAGTATTAAAAATTCAAGAGTTATATCTGTAACAGATTGTATTTGTCGTAAGGAAGCTAAATTAAATGGAGAGGGATGCAATTATCCTATTGAAACATGTCTTAGTTTTGGGGTTGCTGCCGAATATTATATTGAAAATGGGATCGGAAGAGAAATAACTGCTGATGAAGCAATTAAAATTATCGAGCAAGCTGATGAAGCAGGCTTAGTTCATGCTGGAGCAAACTCTAAACATTTATCAAATATTTGTAATTGTTGTCCTTGTTGCTGCGCATCTATGAAAGGAATTATAAAGAAAGGACTTGACAAACATAAATTTATGAACGCCATGTTTGAATCGATTATAGATGAACAAATTTGTGTTAGCTGTGGAACTTGTATTGAACGCTGTCCCGTTGGGGCAATAGAAATGTATGATATCGCTGTTGTATCAAGAAAAAAGTGTCTTGGGTGTGGATTATGTGCTACAGCTTGCCCTGAAGATGCTATAACTTTACAATTGAGAGAGGATGGAGAAGAACCTTTTAACCGAGTGATTGAGATGAGTTTGGCAATCCTGAAAGGGAAAAAAAAGAATCTTACTTAAATGTAATTGAAAATTAAAAATTCTGTAGTATCTTTTTTTATTAAATTAGCAATTCATAAGTTATTCTTATTAACTTAATTCATTATTATGATTCATTATTATGAGTAAAGTTGGTATTGCCACACTTCCTCTACATAGCTCTAAAGCTCCTGGTTGGCTTTTAAAGAGAATGGTTATTTTAGGAAAGCCAATTTTCAAAATATTATATGAGATAGAGGGTTCAGATGGAATTCTTCGTAGATTATCCGATACTTATTGGTTTCAAGGCTTAGCTTGTATTCTTGGGTTTGATTGGCATTCAAGTGGGTGTACTACAGTATTAGGAGGTGTATTAAAACAGATTATCAATGCTGAAGAACATGGATTAATTATTGCGGGAGGAAAAGGGAAAGCTTCTTTAAAAGTTAAAGAAGATTTAAAAAAAAAGGCAAAATCTTTGGATTATAATGATGAAAACATTGAAGAATTAAGTGATATTAGCAGACTTGTGGCAAAAATAGATAATGCTGCTATTCAAGATGGCTTCTCATTATATCATCACTTAATGCTTGTTTCTGATAAAAGCTGGGGAATTATTCAACAAGGACTTGATACAAATATAAGAAAAGCTAGAAGGTATCATTGGATATCTGAAGGATTAGAAAGTTATTTGGATGATCCTCATAGCGATATTAACACAGAAGTATATAAAGAAAAAGTACTCAATATGGCATCAAAAGAGAGTTCAAGTTGCAGAGAAGTTTCAATTGATCTAATATCAGAGGGATCAAAATCAATTCGCCGTTATTTAACAAAATTAAAAGATAAAAACCAAACAAGTTTGCAGGATTTTATGGTAAATAGTGATAAAGTCAAATTACAAAAAATTCCAAACTTGAATATGCCAATACCATTCACCTTAAAATGGGAGTCCGTGGAAATGGCCAAAGAACTGACCACGAATGATTACACAGAATTATTAAAAATTCAAGGATTCGGTCCTGGAATGATAAGAGCTTTAGCTCTTATATCAGAATTTATATGGGGTCAGCCTCCAAGCTGGAAGGATCCTGCCAAGTATTCGTTTGCTGTTGGAGGGAAAGATGGAATTCCCTATCCTGTGAATTTAAAAAGGATGGAACAATGTGCTGAGATATTAGAAGAAGCAATAGATTTATCTCACTTAAAGCAAAATGAAAAACTCAATGCTTTAAAAAGATTACATAAATATAAGAGTA
>JBHLPZ010000128.1:0-9249 GCA_048885325.1 Candidatus Odinarchaeota archaeon | reverse complement strand
GCCCGTTCTTCTACTAGGAACTCCCACAATAATACCATTGTCCATTAAGCTATTTAAAATTTTATTTAGCACATCATTATCTAAATCGCTTCTTTGTTTAATTTCGTTTATATTTAGTGAAGGTTTTTTAAAAATCAATATAAAATTAGCTTGTTCTTCTGTCATTAATGTTTTTATTAGCTCTATTATTGTAGGTGTTATTGGTATAGGCATTTGACCTGCTTTAGCAATAGTTCTTGCTGCTCGATACCAGAGTTTTTCTATTTTTTCAGTCATAATTTAAAATCAAGTTAAATTATTTTATCCAAAATAATTGTGTAGAAAAAACCATCATTGTTTAATTATATTACGCTGGTTATAAAAAAGGAATTAATGTATATTTTCAAAGAGGTTCTCTAACCAAATAATATATTTTTTCAGAATTGCATTTAGGACAATTCACTTTCTTATCTTTTGAAGCTGATTCGTCCTCCCATTCTTCATTACAATTTAGACATCCATACCCTATAAACCCTTTTTTAACATCCACATTTCCCCCATAAACCTTAATGACTTTTCCCTCCATTATAGCTTGGGTTACCTTTTGATGAGCGCTCTCTAATATTCTAGAAAAAGTAGGTTGAGAAACTCCCATTTTATCCGCAGAATCTTTTTGATTTAAATCGATATAATGTTTTAAACGCAGTGTTTCGAATTCTGCTATTGTTAGAATTATTTGATCTTGAGTCAATGGGTCATCTATTTCTCTTCGAAAATATAGGTTATCTGGCGGACTTTTCACCATCCGCATTCTTGTTCGACGGCCCATAGTCAACACTAAAATAATTAAGGATTATTTGAAATATTTATTCAAAATTTTTATAATTATTTATTAACATTACAAATTTTAATCATATGGTTATATATTATAAACGAATTGAATTTCTCACATGAGAATTCTTTGTTTTCTATATATTTTAAGTTTGAAATTAATTCAAGGGCAAAGACCCCAGAAATGCTTGTAATAGCGAATTTCATAATATTTTTAATCAATATTTTTAATTAAATCATTTTTATATAATTTTGTATATCCATTACATATAAAAATACAAAAAGCAAATTTATATGTAATTTAAAAAAACTCTAAAGTAAAAAGGTTAAGTATATAGTAGAAAATGCGGGTCTTGTTGAGCATTCAAAATTAAACATGGCATCCTATGGTTTCGGGAAATTTTTAAATGGATTTATTGAGATGGCATTTACTTCTTTTTACTTCTTTTTTTATGAGAGAACTATCGGATTACAAACAGAATTGGTTTTTCTCGCTTTTATAATCTATGCAATCTGGAATGCAATTAATGATCCAATAGTAGGATATGTAACAAATCGACCATTTAAATTTACAAAAAAATTATGTTATTAGGGAGTCTATTACTAACCATATTTACAATAACCTTAATTTTTATTACTGATTGGGTAATAGCTTTTATTGCATTAATTTTGTGGGGTGTTGGTCTTGGAGGATTCTGGACTATGATAGCTCCTGTTCTCGCTGATGTAATAGATGATTCTGTAGTTAAAACTCGTAAACGTGAAGAAGGTGTTTATAATGGATTCCAACAATTTTTTGGTCGCTTAGGGTTGCTTTTTCAAACTGTAAGCTTTTCTATTGTTCACATTTTAACTAATTTCAAGGAGAAGCAACCATTATCAGCTCAGCCACCAGCAGCAATTTTTGGAATTCAAATACATTTTGCTCTAATTCCTACTATTGTTATGCTTATAGCTACTTTAATCTTTTGGAAATTGTATAAATTAACACCAGATGTAGTTACTGCAAATAAGGAAAAAGTAAAAGAATTAGGATTGTAATATTAACCTTTTTTTTAATTTTTAAATTAATTTTAAAAAACATATTGTCTACATTGATATTATTATCATAGCTAAAAATCATATATTTCAATAAAAATCGAAAATTTGGGTGTATTAAAGTTAGGTATATTGAATATCAAATAATAGTTGGAGATGCTCCTCCTGAAATAATAACAGAGGATATTCGGGAGATTGGTACACCAGAAAAGGTTGAGATCTTTGAGGAACAAATTGAAGAAGTGGAAAGGGAGGCAAAATTATTTCCTAAAGGTGTAATTCACCATCTTACAACTGAGGCTTACATTTGGAATTTTTCTTTAGTGTATCAGGCTCGTAGTTTTGATGTAATTAAATGGAAAACCGCATTTTCTTGGAAAGAGGCTATGGATGAGAAGAAAATGAAAAAATACGAAATTGAAAAAGGTTTATTCATCGGTGTAGTTGCTGGAATATTTTTTTTTCTAATAGATGAAAATATTGATAGAAATTATATCCAATTAGCGGAAATGATTGACATTTTTATTCAAAAAACTAATCAGGAGGCACCATTTTTAGTTTATGGGCTTTTAGAAAGTAAAAAAAAAGTTAATGAATTAAAAACTAATAAAGAAATGCTCAAGAATTTAGCGGATATAAAATCTTTAGTATCAAAATATGGTGGTGAATTTAAGCTAGAGAATTTAAATGAAATCAAAATAAATTTACCTTCTTTAATCAGAGAATACTCTCATTATATCTTAAAAACTTTTAAATCTTCTGCAACGAATTATGCAAATCTTAAACTGAATCAAGTGTATTTCCTAGATTATGAAGATTTAACCGCATTAAGAGAGATTGAACTTTCATTAAGTCAACAAGTAAAAGCTGGAGAAACTGTTGATGAATTATTATCGGAATTATTCTTTAAATATTTAAAACAATATCAAGAAAAACTTGAACCTGTTATTGAAGAGAAAGTACCCCAAGAAATTGAAGAACCAACTCCTAAAAAGGCTCAAATTATTAAGGTAATTATCGAAGAAATTAAAAAAGGAATAAGAAGACAATGCCCTGAATGTCTTAATAATGACAGGAATAAAATTAGAGAAGTTCTTGACAAAGATAATATTATAATGGAAAATCCAAATATTTATGGGTTTAAATATATCTGCGGAATGTGTGGTTGTGAATTTACTAAAACAGATATGATAAAAAAAGTAAAGGAAGAACATAAAACTTCTTAGCTTATGAATTTTTATATTTTTTGAATTATTTTACAATAATATTAACTTATTTTCCGACGGGTGTATATCATTAAAATAGAGTATGCAAATCGATTAGGGAGATTACCTAAATATATTTTCGCTGCAATTGAAGAATTAAAAGAACAGAAAAAAAAAGAGGGAATGGACTTAATTTCTCTTGGTATTGGAGATCCAGATCTACCTACCCCAAATATAATTATTGAGGAATTAATCAAACAAGTTAAATTACCAGAAAATCAGAGTTATCCTTCCAGTATGGGTGAGCAAGATTTCAGAGAGGCAGTAGCAAAATGGAATAAAGTAAGATATGGTATAAATTTAGACCCCTCTACAGAAGTTTCTCATGTCTTAGGAGGTAAAGAAGGAGTGGCAAATATTGCAAGAGCTTTTATAAATCCAGGAGATATCGTACTATGCCCCAATCCTGGATATCCTGTTTATGAAAATGGGGCTACAAAACTATGTGATGGAGAACCATATTTAATGCCATTAAAAAAAGAAAGTAATTTCTTGCCGGAAATCGAAGCAATTGAAATAAAATTTCTTAAGGAAGCTAAGCTTTTATATTTAAATTACCCTAATAACCCTACTGGTGCGATAGTCCCCAAAGATTATTTGAAAAAAATGGTTGATTTTGCTGAAGATTACAACTTTATCATAGTTTTTGACAATCCATATTCAGAATTCACCTATAGTAATTATATTGCCCCTTCTATATTGCAATTTAGTTTGGATCACATAGAAATTAACAGCGCATCCAAAATGTTCAATATGACAGGGTTTCGTTGTGGTTGGATAGCTGGAAATGCTGAAATAATTGAAGGTTTAAGAAAAGTTAAATCTCAAATTGACTCAGGGGGTTCAATTTTTATTCAAAAAGCGGTAATTAAGGGTCTTAATGAATATAATTCACAAAAAAAACCTAAAATAGTCGCAGATACTATGAGAATTTATGAAAAAAGGCGAGATGTATTAGTTAATGGTTTAAATAAAATGGGATGGAAAACTGACAAACCAAAAGCAACTTTTTATATCTGGACTCAAATTCCCGAGGGAGAGAAAAGCAGTATGGATTTTACTAAAAAATTAATAAATGCGGGCGTTGTAGGTACACCTGGTATTGGATTTGGGAAGTATGGAGAAGGATTTATTAGATTCGCATTAACACAATCTGTTGAAAGAATAAAAATAGCTTTAGAAAGGATAGAAAAAGTAATAAATTAAAAAGAAAGATTTTATAATTAACTATTTTGAATTTTTCCCATATTTACTCCAGAGATACCCCATTTTTCTCTGATCTTCACTTTCTATCTTGCCTTGCGAAGAATTAGAGTAATCCAAAACCATTATGACAGGAGCTTTTTCCGAATCCCAATCTTTATAATAATCTAATATCATTTCAGGATCTAGGTCCTCTGCTAATTTTTTTTTCGTTTTTTTTCACCTCTTTTTTATTTTTTTAATTATCACGCAGAGGAATCAATCCTTAACCTACCATTTTCTTAAAATTCTATGGAATATTATGTTGAGAGAACAAATCCCTAAAAATTAAAAGAAAAGGGTAAGAAGAAGGATTTATTCTCTCTTCATAATACTACAACTGGGATAAAGGCTCTCTTATAGCCTTCCCATAAGCATGTAGTATTATGATGTGAAAATACCATTTTTAGTACGATAAATTGTTATTATAAATAAACCAGTGTAAACTTATAAATTTTCCCATTTTGTTCCCATTTGTCAAGATATTAAAGCGCCTAGTTTCTCTATTTTTGTCAAATCAATTTTGAAGTAATTCTTTAAGGTAGTTTTTATTTTAAAACATGATAATTTATGAAGAAAAAAGTAGTTTTAATTGGAGCTGGCTCAACTTCTTTTGGCCCTTCAATGTTTTCGGATTTATATTTAAGCAAAGTTTTGGATGGTTCTACAATAGTGCTCCATGATATTGATAGAGAGAAATTAGAAATAATATATGAATTACTTACGACTGAAAATGAATTGAAGAACAACAAATTCGTAATTGAACGCACAGTTAATAGAAAAAAAGCTTTAAAGGATGCAGATTTCATAATAAATTCTATTGAAGTTGGTAATCGAATGGAACTTTGGAGGCAGGATTATAAAATACCCAGAAATTATGGTTCTACCCAAGTTTTAGGAGAGAATGGGGGGCCTGGGGGCATATTTCACTCATTTAGAATAATACCCCCAATTATTGAGATTGTGAAGGATGTAGAAAAAATCTGTCCAAATGCTTTTTTCATAAATTTTTCCAATCCAATGTCAAGAGTATGTTTAGCAATTAAAAGGTGTACTAACATCAATTTTATAGGACTTTGTCATGAAATCCATTCGCTTGAACATCATATCCCGCTCATGTTTAATAAGAAGCTTAGAGATATTCGAATGATAGTTGCAGGATTAAATCATTTTGGTTTCTTATTATCTCTTGAAGATTTAAATTCTGGTAAGAATTTATTGCCAAAATTTAATGCAAAAGTTAGGGATTATTTTAAAAACCGTGAAAATCGATTTGAATTTTCAGCGCTAACATTCAAAGTATTTGAAAAATTTGGATATTTTCCCCATGCAGGTGATAATCATATGGGTGAATACCTCCAATTTGCTGAAGAATTTACAAAAAAACAAGATATGATTGATTGGATTGACCGAACTGATAATGAAAATCAAGGAGTTTATAAAAGAATAATGAGATATTATAAACGACTTAAAAAAGGAAGATATCCAAGAAGAGGCATGTTAAGTCGAAACCCATCGGGAGAAAGGGCTATCCCAATAATAGAAGCTTTATTAATGGATGCAAATTGTTATGAAAATTCTGTTAATATTCCCAATGATAACCTTATTGAAAATTTACCGCGAGATTTAGTTATTGAAGTACCTGTACGCGTTGATAAAAATGGAGTTCATGGTATTAAAATAGGTTCAATGCCAAGAAATATTACGGCATTATTGCGCATAGAGGCTACGATTCAAGATCTATGTGTTGAAGCTATATTACAAAAATCACGAGATTTAGCAATTACCGCCTTAGCGCTAGATCCTAATGTAGGTAGTTTCAAAAGAGCAGAAAAAATTTTTGAAGAAATGACAGAGCTTCAAAAAGATTACTTACCTACTTTCAAATAAATGAATAAAATTCATATTTCTATTTTTTCAAGTAAAATCCATTTTAGAATTATTAAAACGGTAAAAGTTAAAGGGAATTTAGGAAAAATAGTAGTAAATTATATATTTTAGTTGTAAAAATGTATGAATTACCAGCAAAATTTTATGAAATATTTATAAGACAAATTTATATTAATATATAACACCTAAATGTATTAATATATTAAGTGATTTGACTTAAATTAGCTCATGGAATCCAAAAATACTAAAAAATCTAGTGAAAGAATTGAAAAAGCTACCACATTTCTCACAAGGTTATGGTGGTTTTTTCTTTTTCTAATCGGGATTCCTTTAGTAATTGCTACTGTTAGTTATTTTATTATTCAATATATCATAAAAGATGTTTATTTTTCTATAGGGCTTGCTGTAATTGTATTTATGTTTTCAATTTTCTTTTTCTATAAAAGTTTTGACCAATATCGAAAAAAACCTCTCTTTATTAACAATCAAAACAACCTTTCTGCCAGAATTCATATACTTTTTATAGTTAGCATCCTATCTTTAGTGGTCACCCCTATTTTCATTTTGGTTGCACCGAAAGGATACTATTTTGAATTATTTCCTTTAATTTCGTTCTGCCTTTTGTATAATATTATTTATTATTATTATTACTTTCAACCTGTTGAATATTTTGATATATCTGAATCAAAATTTAAACGTAAACTTAGTTTCAAATCAACTTTAAAACAATTTCATAATGTAGTGATTTTGATAAATTTCATAATCCATGTATTTTTCTTGATTTATACCTATTATACTAAGTACTCATGGCTGTTTACTTTAGTTACCAATATATTTTTTTATATCCTTACCCTACTATCTACAAGTAAGCTAAAGAAAAAGATAAGGGATGCGATCGATAAAGGTGTACTATTTCAAGAATATATAATCAAATTTAAGCAAAAATTTTCAGTATCAATTATCACTCTTTCTTTTTCATTATTAATACAATTACCATTTGATATTCTTCTTATTAATATTTTATCTGGAGTTGTATATACTAATTTAGATTATATACTATTTGCGTTTGCTGCTATAATTTTCATTTTCTTATACTTAAAAATAAGAGTTTATATTTCAATACAGTACAAAAGGAATCTCTTGAAATTAAATGGGAATGAATTAAATAATTCAAATCAAAAGCCTTCAGATTTCTTAGTTAAATATCAGAAGTGGAACATGATATTATCAATATTTTTCATTATTTTCACTTCTTTATTTTCTTTAGGAATTAATTTCCCAGTTATTATTGTAATCAGCATTCCAGTAATCACTATTTCTACTTATTTCGAGCAAAAAGCAAATTTTTGTCCAAAGAAATATAGTCGATATGTATATCTTTTAAGTAGTGTAATTTTATTAGGATTTGTTATTTTTTGGATTTTACCCTCCTTTTTCGATACTTTGAGTTTAGAGATTCAACTAATTATATTTCTTGTGAGTTTTTATTTGGATTTACAAATTTTTATTCAATATGACTATTTTGATAGGAATAAAATTATATTTATACAACACCTATTAGCTTTTACTTGTTTCTTAGTAATTACTTACTCATTTTTTCCAATTATTTCATCAATTTATTTTGATTTTCTAATTGACCCCTTCTTAATGAATATAATTAACATCCTTTTCTATGTATTATTGTCTCTCTTAGCATTATTAGGCACATTCTATTATTTATATCTCCGCTATTTTAGAAAAAGCCCATGGAAGAGTTTCAATATGATTTTAAATTTCACCATAATTTTTATCGAAATCCTTTTATTTGCTCTTATAAATTGGAAGAATTTCATTTCTATGGGATTTACTTCATTTATTAATTATGTTTTAATTTTTATGATTCTGCTTCCACTAATTTTTGATTTATTTACTGCAATAAATTATGTTCTAGGAATAAATTCTGTTAAGAAAAGCTTCAAACAATTGTATTTCTCTAGTTGGATTCTAGTTTTAATGGTTTTTGCTTTTATATTTTACTTTTCTTTTAATAATTATATATTCCTAATTGCCGATTTATTATATCTATCTACTCTTTCTCAGGTTTTATTAAAATTTGGAGAAGAAATTGATCAAATTTCTCATGAAAAATTTAGGAATATTATGAAATTCAATTCGATTTTTATTCTTATAGAAATTTTTTGCTTAGTTTTTACAATTTCGTTTACTTATTTCACTTTTATCGGAATAATTAATAATATTTTAATTTCTTGCTATATTACATTGATTTTACTTACATTTTTGTGTAATGTCTTAAAGGAAAAATTATTTTCAAAATCAGCAGTAGTTTTAATTAATGAAATTTGTCTATTATATTCTACAGGTCTCATATTCTATTATCTATATCAATTTACTATTGGATCTTATTATGTTTATATTCTGCCAATCCTATTTTCCAGCCTTTTCTTCTATTTTCCTATTTATTATACTAAATCTTTAAAGAAGTATCCAAATTTAATAAAATATATCACTACCATAACTAGTATAGTATTTTCTATTTCTTTAACGTTCATACCTACGATCATAAGCTTAGAATTTATAAGATTAGGAAAATATGTTGATTTGATTACGATTTTCAATTTAACTGCCTTTATTATTTATGGAATTTTACTTTTTATTATAGCATTTTCACGTCAGCTAAAAATTAGAGCAAAAAGAATAAAATTAGTTTTAATAATACAAATAGTTATCGAATTTATTTTAGCAGGCACAGCAGTATTTTATTACGTGAATTTAGCTTTAAAAGGTACTCTTTTTGAGTTTTCAGTTCCTTTAGTAGCCACTTCAGCATTTCTATTTATTCCTCTTATATTTTTATATAAAAAGCATTACATTGGTAGTAAAATTAATAAGATACTTCTTTTTTCAAACTTAATTTTCCTCTGGGGGAGTATAGTATCAATTCCATCCATTTTTTGTATAGAATTCATTAGATTGAGTAGTTATTTAGAATTCTACTATATGTTAA
>JBHLPZ010000127.1:0-9366 GCA_048885325.1 Candidatus Odinarchaeota archaeon | reverse complement strand
GTGTAATTATAACCCGCTCCAATAGACTCTATTTGTCCTCCTGGATCAGAAACTGATATCAAATTGATATCTGAATAATTGCCTCTTAAGTAAAATGTAAGGTAGGACAAATCATAGCCATAATTCGGAAATTTCGAAGCATTTACTTCTAAGATATACCAACCAGAATTTTTATTAATTAGGCTGATGTTTAGGTCGTACCAACCGTTAGTTAAATTAATTAATTCCCATCCCGGAGCCCAGATAATACCTGTAGAATTATCTTTTACAACAATATTACCAGTAATAAGTGTTTCAATACCCCGATCGTTAGTTGTGTCATTAAAGTAAAAATTAAAAGTTTGATTTAATCCAGAATTCCTTGGTATCTCAGCATTCCACGAAGTACTTTCTATACGTGTTTGAATTATTTGTATAACAACGCTTAATTGAATTACCTGGGTTTCTGCACCAATTTTAGAAACATTAAAAGTAAAAATTTGACTACCCACATCTACAAAATCAGTATCTAACTGCATGGTATAAGTTCCATTTCCATAATCTTTTAGAAAAGAGTTAAAATCATTATCATTACCAATAATTTCCCATAATGCACCAATAATATAATTTAAATCCGTATCATAATAATCAAAAGTATAAGAAACATTCTGGCCTCTGATAATGCTACCTAAATCCGCTGAATTTCCAGGATTAATAACTGTTGTCATTTGTCTATGAAATGTATAAGTTCTTGTTAAGTTAACATAAAAAGTTTCTGAGGCTGAGATTAAAACATCAACAAAACCATAACTGGGGAAATCAGGATCAGCTACTCTTACAGTTAAATTATACCTTCCATTTCCAATGTATTGAACAGCCGTGGAATTGTAAGTGGACCCTCCATTAAGGCTGTATTCAACATTTGCATTAGCAACTCCCTGACTTAATCTTGTATCATTATATTCAATAGTAATGTTGAATACTTGTCCCTTTAGGAAAATGGTATTTCCAGGAGGACTAATAACATTTAAAGAGGTATCACCTACGATAGTAAAGTATAAATCTATGAAACCTGCTGCTGTTTCATTATTCCAAAACATTTGGGCTTTAAAAATACCATATCGATTAGCATCATTAGAAATATCCCAATTATATACAAAAATTTCTAAGCCTGCATTAACTGAAGTTACGCTAACTGTATTCGTGTGGTTTAGGTGCCTAGTTATGGGGCTATAAACACTTAAATTAATCATACCGTCATTTACGAATTCATTGAAAGAAGCATTAAACTCAATAACATTTGAAAAATTTGCTAATGTTGTAGCAACACCTCCTATATAAGTATTTATTGAGGAAAGTAAATTAGTTGAATTTGCTATTAAATACCAATTAGTTCCATTTCCCGCATTTAAGATTTGAACATATCGATAATCGTTCCTTATAAAGTTTTTATTAATATCTGAACTTAGCCATTCATTTGTGCCGTTAAATACTTTTATTGTAATACTATTCCAAATTTTTGGAATAGTAAAATTAATTGTATTAAATTGTGTGATTCTATCATCAAAATAATTTAGTCCACCTGATACTGAAACATTCCATTGAACATAATCTCCACTTTGTAAAATTTCAAATTCTGAGTTTGCTTTTAAATCTGATTTAGTATAATTAATTTGTACTCTAATAACATTACAGGATACATCCCACCATTCTGCTATAACTTCAAAATTTAATTTCCCGGAGAAACTTGAATATGCATCGCTATTTATCCAATTACCTTTATTATTCACATTTAAGTCATCTGCCACATTACTCCCATTTACTTTTAAGTTAATCTCTGAAGGTTTAGGGTTTTTGCTAATTGGGCGAAAATCACATTTCAATTGAAAATCAGATCCCCTAGAAAGAGGATTATAAATAATCCAATTGTTTAATCCAGATTCATAGAAACAATCTAAATCATCTGAAGCATCAACACTTCCAATTCCATCATAATCATAATACCAATAAGTATTATCATCCATATCCCTCAAAGCTATAAAAAATGTATTATTTTGAGTTTCCGAGATGTTTAAAAATGTATTCAAATTTGAAAATTTATACCAATCATCATAATTATCAATTTCAACTCCACTTGCTAAAGTCCCATATAAAGAGTCTGGTTCACTATACCCACCAGTATTCCAAATGGATGTATATACCCTCAATCTTAAAGAGCTGTTGATGCTATCGCCAAAATTATATAAATTAAGGCTTACATTTTCTAAATATCCAGAACCTGCTATATTGAAAGAGGCGGCGTATTGATAAGTATATACCTCCTCTGCCTGAATTCCATCATCTTCATATATTATAGATTTATTTGGAGCATAAATACTATCAATTGTTATATTAATAAATGATGTGCTATAACCATTGAAATTCGGGAAAGGTTTTGAAAAATTGTTTGAAATATCTAAATTTGCGAATGCAATTGTTGAAGTATTAATTAAAGATTGATGTAAAGTAATATTCATTTGTTCCCCATTCCCATCAAAATCTATAGGTTCAGATGATTTTAGTAATGGTTCATAAGAATTATGCTCCTCTCTGAAAATATCAGCTTTGTCCTCATATGTTTTCTTATCTATGCCTAGAGTTAAAAAATTGTAGCCTAATGGTGTTATAATCATTCCTAAAAACAGAAGAAGGAGTACTAATATCCTTTTGGTTTTTATAAAATTAGATTTTTTCATGATTATCAAATCTTAATTACTAATTTTTTAGTTTAGCGCAAACTATAAATATTAAATTTATAATCGTGCAAGATCAATTTAAAATTTCTTATATTTACAAATTTCCTTATTGAATATATCTTTAGGATATTATTTTAGTAAATTTTCTACAATCGAAAATTACAGATTTGTAAATATAAGTTGATTAAGAAATGAGTCTTTTATGATAAATATTAAAATAAATAGTTTTTACTCCTCGGTGTCAGGTTTCTTTAAAATGATTCTAGCATCAACACAAATTAGTCCTTTATCATAGATGAATACTGGATTTAAATCCATCTCGTTTATTTCTTCATGTTTTGTAACAAGTTCTGATATTTTTAATAAAGTTTCAACTATAGCATTCAAATCCGCTTTTGGTTTTCCACGATATCCATCTAAAATTGGGAATCCTTTAATTTCATGTATCATTTCTTTGGCGTCATATTCTGTAATAGGTGCTATCCGAAAGCTAACATCTTCCAATAGTTCTACTAATATACCACCAATCCCAAACATTAATGCTGGACCAAACTGAGCGTCTGTGGTCATTCCTATTATTAATTCTGTAATGGGTTCATCCGCCATCTTTTGTACTGAAACTTTCTTTTCCTTTTGAGAAGGAATTTGCATTAACTCGTCGAAAGCTTTTGCGACTTCCTCCTCATTTTTTAAATTAAGCTTAACAGCCCCCGTATCAGATTTATGTATGACATCTTCCGCTATCAATTTCAGAACCAAAGGAAATCCAATGTCTTTTGCGGAAGAAATAGTTTGTTCTTTGGAAGAAGCTAAACTATGATCTGGAATGGGAATTCCAATTTCCTTTAATAATTCTTTCGATTCAAATTCTGTGAGGACAGTTTGATTAGTTTCGAGTTTCTCTTTAATTAACTCTTGAATATTCATTACCATAATCTCTTAAATAATTAGGACATAGAAATATAATGTGAATTAAAATTTTAATAACAATTTAAAATTAATGAAAAGAATTAAAAAAAAATAATTTATTATTTTTGTAAGTAGTAATAAATCCAGAACAATGACTAAAGAAGAAAATATTGGAATTTTACTAAAAAATTTTGTAGAGTCCCAAAAAGATATAGAAATTGCTTTTGTATATTCAAATCAGGGACTTTTAATATCTAAATATGGTAATATAGAAAAAGAAATATATGATGAACAAGAGAGGGATGAAATTTACGGAGCACTAACTTCTTTAGTCGAAAATTTATTAGATAAAATATCTTTAGAGTATAAAATAGGACATTATGGAAGTGGTTCATTTGAAACCCCTGATCATAGAATAGTTTATCTTGAAGCAGGTCCAGAAGCAATTTTACTTTTAGTTTGTAGTTATAACATTGACTTAAATAAATTATTTCCAATTGCTTATCTTGTTGTTGAGAAAATTGCCCAATTGTTAGAAGAGAGTTTTGATTTTAACTATAACACATTAGAAATTCCGGATTTACAAATTAATGAAAATATTTCTGTGAACTTAGATATGTATGCTTTGAAAGAATCAAGCAATTTAATTGGGGGCGTTAAAGTAGTTCATCAAATAAAAAAGGAAGAAGATGTAGAAAAATTATTTAAACTTATTGTTTTAGGTTCCAAAGCGGTCGGTAAAACTACTCTTATTAACCGCTTTTTGAAAAAAGAAGTTATAATAGATTATCGCCCAACCTTAGGTATTTCAATCTCAACACAAAAATATTTTGTTCAAGGATTTAAAGAAGATGTTGTAAAATTTCTCATTTACGATTTTGCTGGACAAGAATACTTTAAACGTGTTAGGCATGAATATTATAAAGGAGCTAAATGTGCTTTCGTAGTTTATGATGTTACCCGACGTGAAACTTTTGATGATGCAATAAATTTTTGGTTTAAAGACGCTCGAAGAGAATTAGGTAATTTACCAATTGTACTTATAGGAAATAAAATTGATTTAGAGAAACAACGAGAAATTTCTAAAGTAGAAGGTTTAAATAAAGCTCACGAACTTAAATGTTCTTTTATAGAAACCTCAGCATTACATAATATTAATGTTCAAGATACATTTAAAATAGTAGGAATAGGACTCTTCTTCAAGCATCTTGAAAAAAATAGTATCAGTCAATAAGTTAATTGAAATTGATATTTTAAAAAATAAAGTTAAAATAAAAGTTATTTCCTAGCTTTTATACCTTTCTTCTTTCTTAATCTCCATTTGCGAATTTCATCAACAACAGATACACTAAAAGCACCAAGTAAAACAGTAATCCAATAATAAGGATGAAATATTGGAATCACATGAAAAGCTAATCCGATAGGAGTGAATAAAATTAAAAGTTGCAGTCCAAGAGAAAGCCCCACAGCCCAGAACAAATGTTTATTTGGAAACAAATAGAATGGTTTTATGTTAGATGTACAAGTAAAGACAAACATTAATTCACATATTACCAAATTGGAAAATATTATTGTTTGAGCCAATGATACTGCATAGAAATTGGCAGCTGGCCAAAATTCGGGATTAACAATAGTTGGATCAAATCCCACTAAATTCGGATCAAAACCAGCACTAGCCCAAGCAGGAATTAACACGGTCCATAAAAGTAAGTATAGCGTAATATCTGTGAAGGATGTATATATACCAAGAAGTAATACGGGTCCTTTAATTTCTGGAAGCAATGTAAATCCTTTACGCGGTTTCTCTTTCATAACATCTGGATCTGTTGGTGTTAAACCAAGAACCATGGCAGGTATTCCATCAGTTGCAATGTTAAGCCATAAAATTTGTATTGGAACTACTGGAATCGCTATAAATACCAAAGGAAATAACTTCATAACGATATAGGCTGTGAGTATCATAAATATTTCATCAAAATTTGTACTTAACATGTAACGGAAAAAACCTTTCGTTGTTTCAAAAATACCTCTTCCTTCTTCTATTGCATTGACTATAGTAGCATAATTATCATCTATTAATATCATATCAGAAGCTTCTTGAGTCACTTCGGTTCCTTTGAGGCCCATAGCAACACCTACATGAGCACCTTTCACTGCAGGTGCATCATTTACTCCATCGCCAGTCATTGAGACAATTAAGTCTAGTTCTTTTAATCTTCTTAAAATTCTTAATTTATGTGCTGATGTAACTCTTGCAAAAATGTCTACCGTTTTCACTTTCTCTTGGAGTATGTCATCACCCATTTCTTCTAATTCTGCTCCAGTTAGCGCTTCAGTAGAATCTGTTAAACCTATTTCTTGAGCAATTGCTAATGCAGTAATTTTATGATCTCCAGTGATCATAATAGTTCTTATTCCAGCCATCCTTGCTTCCTCTATTGAGTCTTTAACTTCATCTCTTGCGGGATCTATTATTCCAGTTAAACCTAGATATATATAGTCTCTTTCAATTTCTTCTTCCTTGTAAGCGTCATTTAATTTTTTATACGCAACACCCAATACTCTCAATGCATTCCTTGCAAAATCTTCATTTTGTTCAATAATTGCATCTTTTACTTCATTAATCGGTTTTACAGCTCCATTATAAACAGCATGACTTGCATTTTTTAATAAAACATCTGGAGCACCCTTAATTAAAGAAAAAAGTTTATTATCAATCCTAACAACAACAGACATCATCTTCCTATCGGAACTGAAAGGAATTTCATCGATTTTTTCAGCTTCTGTATCAAGTTCCATTTTCATTGCTAAAACTTTCATTGAAATTTCAGTTGGATCTCCAACAACATCAGTATCAGTTGTTCCATCATTTTTAGGTGAAACATTTGAATTATTGCAAAACATGCACACCTCCAAGAATCTTCTTAGAGACTCACTCATTTTTATTTGGTTATTCCTATCATCAATAATTTTACCTTCAATAGCATAACCAACACCTTCAACATTATATACTGTGCCTCCAAGAAAAATTTTTACTACAGTCATTTCATTTTTAGTTAAAGTACCTGTTTTATCTGAGCAGATTACATTAACTCTTCCTAAAGTTTCTACAGCAGTGAGTTTTCTAACTAGGGCATTTTTATCTGCCATTTTCCTCATTCCAATACTCATTACTACTGTAATCACCACAATAAGACCCTCAGGAACAGCAGATACTGCTAAACTTATTGAAATTTCAAAAGCTACAATAATTTCGTTAATTTCAGTTGGTCCAAATGCAAATCCTTCCGTAATTAAGATAATTATTAGTTCGGTAGCAAAAACTAATCCACATATAACTAATATTATTATTCCCAATAATTTTCCAAATCGATTTACTTCTTTCTGAAAAGGACTAAGCTCAATTTCTTCTTCCTGCAAGCTTTCTGCAATTTTTCCAATCTCAGTATTCATTCCAGTCCCAATAACTATACCTTCACCATTTCCTCTTGTAACTATAGTATTCATGTATCCCAAATTGGTTCTATCAGCTAGAATCATTTTTTCATCTAAAGGTTTTAGTTGTTTTTTAACAGGTTTTGATTCACCCGTTAATATTGCCTCATCTACGTCTAGTGAAAATTCCTTATATAACCTAATATCCGCTGGAAATTTATCTCCCTCCTCTATTAAAACAATATCACCGGGAACTAAATCTTCTACATCTATCTCCATTACTCTGCCTTCCCTACGCACTTTAGCAAAATGAGGTGCCAGTTTTTTTAAACTCTCAAGAGACCGTTCAGCTTGATATTCTTGATAAAATCCTAATACAGCATTGACAATTAAAATTGCTGCAATCACTATTGCATCCGTATATTCTGAAGACCAAGCTTCAGCTCCAGGTTTAATTGATTCATAAATTCCTATAGCTATTGATATTATAATCGCAAAAATTAGCAGATATATTAAAAAATCTTTGAATTGACTAATAAAAATTTGCCAAGCAGTTTTCCCTTTTTCTTTAACTAACTCATTTTTACCATACTTTTCGAACCGGACTTTAACCTGAGCTTCAGTTAAACCAGTTTTTATTGATGTTTCTAGTGATTTTTCAACTTTTTCCGAAGTTATCGCATGAGCATTAAGATTTTTTATATCCATCATTATAACTCAATTTCTAATTAGATTTATTTGAAGATAAAAATAATAGTTTATAATGTAATTATTATCAAAACATTTTAGTTTTTGTTTTTATAACTTATAAAATAGGATTAAAAAAAAATCATTCTGGTGATGACTGTTTAAATTAATGTTTTCAGATAAAGCAGTGGGCTATATTCATGAACAAAACCAACTTTTTAAAGAGAAAAGTCTAAAAAAATTAGTTGTTGTATTATTCTATTATTCTAATGAATCTTGATTAATGAGTTTCTGTGGCAACATAGTTGAGTTAGTTGAGAAATACAAGGTTTATAATGATAATGATTTTATCGAGTGGAAGAACACCAATATCTATGAGAAATTAAAGAATTTCCTTGAAATTGAAGTTTATATTGAAAAAAAAATAAACCCACAATTAGCAAAAAAGCCGTTAATAATCATAGATGCTGCTATTGGAGAGGTTAGCGGTAATAAGGTAGGAATTTTGTTTATGAAAAAAGAATCCAATGTATATGGCTAATAAAATGTACTTATCTTGGAAATCTTAGAAGATATAGTGATTAACGGAAGCAACCGTGCCATATAAATTTATAAAATATAGATTATCTTCGCAAATAGATTTATTAACTCATACATTTATTATTTGATAAATTCCTTTATTTAATAAAAACTAATTTGATGATTCAGCAGAAAATGTGAAGGATTTTAGAAAAAATAATTAAAAATTAAATTATTTTTCAATTTTTTGTACTAAATCAGCCACTCTTTTTCCTAAATCTTTAGCGATTTTACCAGCAAGCTCATCGATTTCTTCTTTCCCAACAAATTCTTTTAAATTAAATTTTTGTAAACTCGTTATAGGGATATTTCCTTCAATCACAGGAGATCCAAGATTGTTTGCTACCACAATCATTCCTTGGATAAGTGCAAAATTGATTAGATCTGAAATAACGCCTTCCCCTCCATTCCTTAATCCGGTTGATGCTAAAGGAGCAAATATTATATCTTTTAATAAATAATTTTTCATTTTCCATGGCCTTGATCGATCAATCAATGCTTTTATTTGGGAACTTACAGATCCAAAATAATTAGGTGCAGCAATTAATATCGCAGCAGATCCTAAAATTTTTTTTTCTAACTTATTCATATCATCGTTTTCGGTAAGGGGACAATCATTAGGTGATCTTAAACATTGATCACAACCATTACAGGGAGTAATTTTATAATCAGAAATTTGAATTTTCTCTATTTCATAATCGTTAGAAATTGATTTTATTCCCTCTATGGCTTGATCAATCAAAAAATTACAGCTCCTATTTTTACGAGGCGATCCTACAATAAGACAAATTTTTGTCAATTTTTTTTCTCTCTTAAATTATTATTTTAGTATATTATTTAATGTGTTATATCACATTTAAATTTGTAATTGCCCTAATTAGTTATAAAAAGAATATGTTTTACCTTTTTGAGAAAAAGTTCACATGAGTTTCAAAGATAAGCTCGAACAATATAAACAGAAAAAAGATCTAATAGATGAGCTTGATTTTTATAAATCAATAATCTCAAAGAAATTAGAAAATAAAAATTTTAAATCTGCATT
>JBHLPZ010000126.1:0-9390 GCA_048885325.1 Candidatus Odinarchaeota archaeon | reverse complement strand
CAAAATTTTAACTATTCAGCTTTTTATGAAGATTTTCCTAATTCTTACTTTCCCTTAAACGAAGAAATAATAATTAATATATTCCATAAAACTAAGGGTAATCCAAGAGATATAACAAAACAACTTATAAAAATTTTTAATGAAATCGTATTTTCTAATGAGAACTTAGAAGTTGTATTAAAAAAGTATGAGAAATTAAGTTAAAATTGAAATTTATATACTTCTCGCTAATATTTTTTGATATGTATCTATTTCATTATAGAATAGAGTTTTATGCTTTTCAGGCCACTCTGAATTGATGATTTTTTTTCTAAAAGCTTCTAAATTTATAATCGAATCGAAATATGCAACTAGTAAAGATCTTATAGAGTTTTTTTCTAAAAAAGTAAAATTTTTAGAAGAATTTAACATACTAAATAAAGCTTGACTATTTTCAAAATGAAATTTTAAAACTTTTATAATATTTTCAACTAATTCCCTACTAGAATGTTCTAAAATTTTTAACAAATTCTTTAAAATTAAATCTGGTAAGAAATCTAGTTTTTTAATTGCATCTAAAGCATTATTTTTTATAGGAGTGTAATCTTCAAGTATAGCGTATGCTAAAATGGTTATAATTTCGTCTGTTAATTCATTTGCCTTACTTAATTTATTAAACGTTTCAATAATTTCGTTTCTTATCCATCTGTCGGAATTAAAATAACTATTAACTAAAAATTGTAGATATTTAACGTCTAACTTCTCAACTTTCCCAAATTCACCTAAAAAATATATTAAATTCAATTTAATCTTTTCAAGAACAGATATACTTGCATCCGTAATAAGAAAATTAATTTTGTTTAAATCATTTTTGTTTGGTCGTTTGCTTACTTCAATTAAAATATCGTTAATTAACTTAAAATCTTCATTCTTAATTAACTCCTTAAAAAAACTTTCATCTCTTTCCAAATCAAATCCCTCATTATTGTTGGTAAAGAATTAGAGAAATTGCTTTTTTTAATAATGGAAAAAATTATTCTATAAAATTTAAATACTCATGACTTCATTAATATTAAAACAAATATAATTAAAAAGGTAAATTCAATGCACTTTAACAAAAATATAAAGTATAGTATAGTTTTAATATTCTTTCTTAGCTCGTCAATATTCTTGAGTTCTCTTATTATACAGATAAACACAGGAATTAAACCTGCTGATTCTTACATAAATAACTTGCATTTGAAAACTTCTGCAACCTATGTAGCCTTGGTGGAAATTGATGAAACTAATCCTGCACTTAATTGGGAGGCAACTAAGTTAGCGGGAATATGCACTGGATCCGGAACGGCAGGGGATCCCTATGTAATTGATGATGACATCTTTAATATAGCAGGTACTCCATGCTTGATAATTGCTAACTCAAGAAAACATTTTATAGTAAGAAATTGTAGCTTTATGAATCCTTCTATGGTCCCTTCAATACTAGTTTACAATAGTACCAATGGTCTTTTCGAACAAAATCAAATGTGGGTACTCTACGAGGCAACAATTATAGATAATTGTAGTCAGATAACACTTCATACTAATAATTTTACTGGATGTGGATATAATTTAATATGTGTCGATTCTAATGACCTTACGATAACTTCAAATCTCTTTGAATACACTGTAGGTGGATACGAATGTATAATGGTAGATAATTGCGAAACTTGTACATTCGATAGTAACGATGTGGTGCATGGTGGTGATGCCGGATTTTATGTTGACGATTCCAAAGATATAACCATAAAGGATAACACGATTAATGATAATGATTATGGAATTTATTGTGAAAATTCTAATAATACTATTATAACGGGGAATGAAATTAACGAAAATGATGGATTTGGATTATATTTATACATTAGTAATTTATGTACTATTTCAGATAATATAATTTTTAATAACGCTGACAATGGAATACGAGTTGAGGAGAGTAATGAAAATACAATAATTTCCAATACAATTACTTATAATCTAGAGGGAGTTCTTGTTCTTGGCACGTCTAACAATAATGAGATTTCTCAGAATAATGAGATTTCTCATAATACAAATACTGGTATATATCTAGTCGGAAATCCTCAGTTCAACTTAATAGATAATAATCTTGTCGAACATAATACCGAAGGAATTTGGCTAAATAGCGCACCTAATAATACGATTTCAAATAATCAAGTTAAATCCAACACAGGTGACGGAATTTTCATTCTTGCTTCTCATGATAGTGTGATTTCCAAAAATACAGTATTCAATAATACACTCTATGGATTCTTTATCTTATCTTCAAATGATAATCATATAAGTGAAAATATTGGCCACTTTAATTATGAACATGGTATATATCTAATAACATGTTTAAGGAATGTTGTTGAGAAAAACTCTTTTTATGATAATGGAGTAGACGGCATTAATTTAATTGGGAGCCTCAATAACATTATAGAGGAAAATCATGTTTACCAAAATAATCAAAGCGGGATTCTATTATTAGCTTCAAATAACAACGTGTTATTAAAGAATAATTTTCATAACAATGACGAACATGGAATATTTTTGAGTAATTCGGATAATAATTTAATAAGCCAAAATATTGCGAATGATAATCAATTAAATGGAATCCATCTACTTTCAAGCGATAATAACTTTATAACTTATAATACTGCTAATAACAATAATAACGGAACGTACTTAGATTCAAGTAATAATAATCTGGTTATTGGTAATACTTTCCTTAACAATGGTGACTGCTACAATGAGACTAATAGTGTAGATAATGTTTTTAAAGATAATACATGTGTATCAGCAGAAGTTGGGGGGATGGATCCATTTATTCTTGGACTTATTATTGGTCTGGTCATAGGTGCTGGTGCTTTTGGAGCAGCAGTTGCCGCGACAGTTTTCATTAGAAAGAAAAAGAGAAAAGATTAGAATTAACTTTCAATCTTTAATTTAAATTTTTCAAAATTTTTTTTATTTTTTACCTACAACACCTACATAAATAGATGTTTCATTCATCCCATCAATCTCTAATAGCTCATTTAACTCATCATCATAAATCGCTCCAATGGTACACGCCCCTAAACCGAGAGCTTCAGCAACTAAATAAAGGTTTTGCCCAATATGCCCTGCATCTAAATAAATATAACGATAACATCTTTGTAAATACTTCCATTTAGACCTTTCTATGACTGCCGTCCATATGAAGCTTACTGCTGAATTATAAGCTATTGTCTGATCTAAACAACCAGCTACAACTTTTCGTTTAAAATTACCTTGCCTTAATAATTCCAACTTATGCTCGGATATATTATAATGAAAAATACCAGGTGCGATATCTTTTACATTATTTATTACTGGATAAGTTTCAATAGGGAAAAGTCCACCTGCAGAAGGGATAGTTCTAAAAGCGAATTGAGCATATTTGCGGGTGATACCTGAAATTCCAAATAATAGTAAACTTAATTCCATTAAGGTCATTGAATCATTACTATAACTTCGAGTTGATTTACGTTTTTTAATAACGTTCCAGAATCCAATTTCCTCGTTAAACTTCGGCGTAGGTAATTGAATTTTTTCAATAGCATTTTCATAATATTTATAAGTTTTAGGTTTATTATTCCAATCTAGAACATGTTTTGGTAATTTTCCTCGATAATATTTAGAACTTTGTTGAAAAAAATCACCATAATTTTCACTATTATTATTCATAAATGACTTGATTTTGGCTATTTTAAAAATTTTAACCTTATACTCTAAAAAGAACAAGAAAATGAAGAGGAATCATGTTTATATGCACTTATTTAGGATAACCAATAGGAATAATATATAAGGGTTCAATATCTTTTGGAAGGTTTAAAAGGGTTTTTACCTTTCTATCCTCAAACGCTCCAATTGGAACAGAGCCTAATCCGAGAGAAACAGCTTCTAAATGGACATTCTGGGCACAATGGCCTACCTCAATAAGAACATATCTTACCCCCCTCTGACCATACCCTTGAGTTGTTCTTGAAAATTTAGCACAAATAATAATGTTTAGATAAGCTCCAGCAATGAAATTTTGATCCCAACATGCCCTAGCCAACCTTCTACTTAAATCTTCCTCAGTTATTACTTCTAAGAGATGTTTTTCTAAATTATAATGAAAATATCCTTTATCTTTTAAAGTAACATAGAGTTCTAATGGATAAGTAGCACCCGCAGAAGGTACAGTTCGTTTATAGCCTCTTTTTCCTTGTGCTGACCATAATATTTGGGAAATTTTTTCAATTTCAATACTTTTATCTGTAAAACTTCTGACACTTTCTCGTTCATAGATACATTCTTCTAGACTTTTCCCTCCTTTTAAATCTGGTTTTGGTAATAAAATACTCATTTTTGTTCACGTAATTTGGATTATAATATTTTACTTGGAATAAGTTCATGAACATTTATTTCCTTAATAATAAAAACTTTTTTTACTTATAAAAAAAACTAAGATTTATGAGTGAACAAAATGATCTGGAAGAAATGTTTAAAGAGTGGAACGAATTAAATCAAAAAGTTCAAGGGTCTTTTTCAAAATTTGATTTCTCAGAAGTTAAAGAAATTAGAAATAAACAAAAAAAAATTGAAGATGCTATCTATGAAAATCTAAAAAAAAGTGCACCTAAATCTTATAAAGATATCTTACCCGAAGAGGCAGGACAAATGGAGGTAGGATATGATACTGAGGGAAAAATATTTTATTATGTAATGATTGATCCTAAAAGTGAAGAAAAAGATACCATCAAATTAATAGCATTTACAATCGATATTTCTAAAAATGTTAATATGGTTGAGGATTTTAAAATAGAAGACTAAACTTTAATTTAAAAAATGAGAAAAGTTAAAAATTATTTTATGATTTTTACTTAAAATTTGTCTGAATCTTCATACCAGTTAGGGTACCATTGATAATATTCTCTAGGGAATGCTTCTTTTAAGCCCTTATATGATGCTTTTACTAGTATCATTTTTCCTGAACGATCCCTGTGAGCAACAATGAGCTTTTGTTCTTCGAGTAATTCCAATATCTTTCTAATAGCAGATCTACCACCCCCAATATCTTCTCTCACATCATCAATAGTCATGTATAGACCTGGATTTACCTTGTAATCATGAGCAATTACTTTTAATACGTTTTCTTTATTTAATTCCATTCCATTAAACCTAGATTCTTTTTTTGATATAATTGGAGCATTAACTTCATCATTCCATCTTAATCGTATTGGGGCATTGTAGGTTGGAAGCATTGAAGAAAACCTATAAACAATCATTTTTTGAATTTCAGTGGTTCCTGCGACAATTTCTCCAATTTTACCCTCTCTAACTAAACGTTCCATTGGATAAAATCGTGTAAGACCATCTCCTCCCATCACTTGAACAGCTTTGATACCAGCTTCTCTGATATATTCACTTATTATCCATTTTGCTACAGAAGCATCTATCATTGGTTCAAGACCATCATCTAATTGTTTAGCACAGTGGTAAGCAAATAACCTACCCATTCGATATTTAGCAATAATATCGGCAATTTCATTCTGAATACCCGGAAATTGATTTGTTGTTTTATTAAATTGAATCCTTCTTTGAGTATAATAAAATAAAACTTTTGTAACATCGAGTAATGTACCAACAAATACTACACCTGCTATAAGGCGTTCAAAATTCAAACCTGCCATCATAACATTCCAACCCTTGCCAACTGGACCGATTCTATTCTCATCTGGAATTCTTACATCTTCAAAACTTAGGTAACCGTTTGGTACATTATCAAATCCTACTAATGGATTTATTTTTTCTAAGTGGAATCCTGGAGTACCTTTTTCTACGATAAAAGAAGTAAGATGTCCGTATTGCTTTCTAAGAACAGGATCATCAGTAGTTTTAGCATAAATAAAATAACGATCCGAAACTCCTGCTCCCGTAATATACCGTTTTTTACCATTTATTACCCACTCATCTCCATCTTTTTCAGCAGTAGTCATAACATTTGCAGCATCAGAACCAGCATAAGGTTCAGTGATACAAACGGCACCTAACCGCTCACCTTTAGCGAATTGCGGTAACCATTTCTCTTTTTGCTCGTCTGATGCGTATCTTAAGATTTGTTCCAATCCTGCTAACATACTAACTACAAACACATGTCCAACTGCATACAATCTACCAAGCTGTTCTGCTACTATACAAGACCCAGTTGCACCTAATTCTAATCCACCATATTTTTTTGGAATTCCCGCACCAAAATAACCTTCGTGAGCTACTCTTTTGATTAATGGCCAAGGAAATTTCTGCTTCCAAAAATAATATTCCGCTTCCTCATAAAGATCATCTGCGAATTGCTCAACTTTTTTAGCAAACGCTTTTTGATCTTCATTCCACCAAAAAAAAGGTTCAGACATTTTAATTTTCTCTTTTAATTATACCTAATAATTATAATGATAGTCTAATGTAATAGTTAATATAACTAAAACTTTCGGATCTAGTTTTATATTGATTGTAAAATAAGTAGGAAAGTATCGTTTTTAATAATTAAACATAAAAGTCAAATAATTACCTTAAATTCATTTAATGATTTTTTTAATTTTCCTTCTTTCAATACTTATAATAGATACCACAGATATAAGAATAAACCATATAAAATAGTTCCCAAATGGAATTATGATTATAATCTCTTCTGTTATAAGTTCCCATCTAAAAATAGTTGTGTTATTTGTTTTTTTCTCAAGAATAGTTGTAATTCCTTGAGAATTAAATGTAGCTTCTATTATTGTTGAGTTATAATAGTCTAAAGTTAATTTGTTACCATTAATAGTAGAGTTTAAGAAACCTTCTCTAATTATAGCATTACTAATTAATGTTAAATTAAGTGGAATAGGAACAATTAGTAAATATGCCTCTAAATACACAACTTTAGACCAATTCAAAAAATGTAAGGAAGCATTATAAGAAAGATAAAAAGCATTAACATCTTCTAGACTTTTTGGAATCCAAGCAAAATTGTGATAAAACCATAATGTATAATTCACAAACATAAAACTATTTCCATTAAGACTAGCATTAAAGACATCTGTGGCTGAAAACCGAACAAATTCAATTTCTTCATAATATGGTTCAGTTGCATTTACACTCTTCCACGTTATGCTTTCATCCTTATCCAATGGAAATGTTGAATCTCCTAACGTAATTTCACCTAAAGTTGTCGGTAAAATACTATAAAAAATAATTGAAAAAATTAATAATAATAGAGTTTTATTTACAAATTTCATGATTTCAAGTTACTTTAAACGGAAACCAATTTATTATTAACTTAGATAATGATAAATAACATTTTTAGATATTTAAGTTTTAAAATTTGAGTTTACATATTGCTAAAAATTGTTAAAAGTTGATTTTTCTAATTACTTCTTTTTTAAATAAACTGATGAAAGAAAAATTTTTATAAATATTAAGAATAAAATATTGATCTATACAATTTTTCAAAAAAAAATGTGAATTTTAAAATGCAAACTACGTTAAATGCTCGAAGATTTACCACCAAAGAACATGTATACTGGGGATTAGCTAGTTTTGGAGGATCGTTAATACAAGGAATATATGCTGCATTATTACTAATATTTATAACCGATTATTTAGGAATGGTTGAAACAGAATCCTTAGTAGTTACTATGTACTTAATTTATGCTATATGGAATGCTATTAATGATCCATTGTTTGGTATCATTTCAGATAAAACTAAATCAAAAAAGGGTAGACGAATTCCTTTTATGCGATATACTGCTCCTTTCTTAGGGATTTTTTTCATTTTGATCTGGTTAGCACCGGCAAGTGCAGGAGATCTTACTATATTTTGGTGGTTATTAATTACGACACTTCTATATGACACCGCATATACCATTATTTTTCTTGTTTATTCTGCTTTATTACCAGAAATAACTGAGAATGAATTAGAGAGGAATAAGTTGAATATGTTTTCCTCATTTTTCAATTTAATCGGCCAAATATTCGGATTTATAATACCTGATTTATTTAGACATGGTACTGATCTTTTTCCTTTACAATTAGCAATGGTGGCTGTTGCTATAATTGGAGTGGGGTTAATACTTCTTACTACCTACAAATTTAAAGAGCGTCCAGAATTTACAATAGTAGATGAACCTTTGGGGTTGTGGGATATGATTAAAAATACTTTCAAAAGAAAATCTTTTGATGTTCTTGCAATAGCAAACTTCATGAGCATTTTTTTGCAATCTTTAATTCTTGGTTCGATTTTTTATCTTGCAGATTACATTGTGATAACAAGTTCTTTAATTTTACTTGTATTTTTATTCATTCCCTTACTTATTGGTATATGGATTACTCCAAGATTGATTAAAAAATGGGGTGTTGTAAAAAGTGATCAATTTTTATTAATATTCGGGGGAATTGGACTTGTATTACTAACTGTTATGCCTATTAATGAATTGATTTACTTATGTATAGCAATTGCGGCTTTTGGTTTTGTTGGCCCGTTAGTTTTTACAAATGTAATGTTTGCTCAAGTAGCAGATGAAGACGAATTAAAGACAGGTGTTAGACGAGAAGCCATGTTTTTTGGAATTAATGCATTAATTACCAAACCCGCTCAATCTCTAGCTGCAATCGTTCCAACACTGCTATTAGCAGCAACAGGATTTATTCCCCGCACTTCAACCGGAGGAGTGCCTCGACCAGATTTACAACCTCCAGAAGCTTTATTAGCTATAAAATTATTTATTGGATTAATTCCTGGAGTTGCCTTACTTTTAGAAGCTTTAATTCTACAACTTTATCCCATAAAAGGAGAATACTGGGAAAAAATTCAGAAAGAAGTTCTTATATTACATAATAAAAAACATGAAAAATTAAAAGAAATGGAGAAAACTCAAAAAAATCCATAATTATTTCATATTTTTATTTTTTTTAATCGTAAGGTTTTAGTGCCTTTTTTTCCAATTTTTTAGAATATTCTTCCCAATGATTGTTTTCTCCTGGCTTCTTCTTTGAAATAACAAATAAGCATGTCTCAGCGCCAGCTGGTATTGTATTTTTAAATTCTATTTGGTATTCGTTTTTTAAAATCCCAGAATCTCTAAACGCATTAGTTATTCCTTGTACTAAATATCGTTGCACTCTACAATCGAATGCTTTATAGACATCCTGAAGCGGACACCATATGATATCAAAAGAACATTGCTGTTCATTATCGATACGTGGATTCTCAATGGAGGTCCATGCTTGAGTATTAATTATTGTCGCTAAAAAACTCATCAATTCAATATCAGAAATATCATCAGGAATTTCTACATTAGATAAAATTTGAGTTCCCATATCATATCC
>JBHLPZ010000125.1:0-9493 GCA_048885325.1 Candidatus Odinarchaeota archaeon | reverse complement strand
TTGATAATAATATATTTTCTTATGAGCTCCCTTTAACTTCTCCTGATGGAACATATATAGCATATGTATTTTGGAATAATGAAACTGATGCTGGTGCTCAATCCCAAGAGTTTCAAATTTCTATTCCAAATACGGTTCAACCTCCAGATTTTTCATTGCTAATAATAATTCTTATAATCTCAGGAATTGTTGCTGGTTCTGGTATTTCAATTTACGTTGGAGTGAAACATATTGTGAAAAAACGCAGATACGACATGGAGAGGCTTCTTAATAAATGCATTGATATTTTAAATTTAAATTATTTAATTGTTACTGATAACAAATCTGGTTTAGATGTTTATACTGAGTCATATGGAGATAAAAAATTAGATTCCACCTTAATATCTGGGTTTTTACAAGCTGTACGAGAATTCGGTGCACATGTTGCTGAAAAAGATACAAGAATAGTTAAGTTAGATTATAAGGACACTATTATCTTAATGAAAGAATTTGTTAATATCAGACTAATCCTAAATATGAAAGACACCCCCTCAGAAGACTTTATATATTCAGTCGAATCATTGGCTTACGAGATTTACAAAAAATATGGAGATCAGATTGAAAATTTTAAAGGGGGTCTCAAAAAGTTCAGTGGTATAAAAGATTTAATTGAAAAACATCTAAATACTTCGTTTCTCTTGCCTTTTAAAGTTGTTGAGAATCCTGATATTAGACTATCCCCCTCAGAAAGAGCGATGGTAAATAAAGCCATACGGTTTGTAAAAGACCATAATTTTGATTATTTTTATTCATTGTATTTATTGCCTGCAAATGAATGTACTCCTAAAGATGCTGAAACTATATTAAACTTAATAGAAAAAGGAATTTTTAAACCTATTAAATGAAATAAATTAGTTTCTTGTTATATTCTTTAATTCCTTAATTTTGTTTTTAATTTGGTATCTTGCGTTATCAATGATATTCGCCGCGATAAATGAGGATTCTTCATTTACTTTTTGTTTTAATATTTTATCCTTTAAATCTAATGCTTCTAAAAGAGTTTCTTTGTGATCTTTTTCAGCACCTTTTAATACTATATCGAGAATATGTAGTGCTAACTGTGATTTACCCTCATTAAACAAGTTTTTAGCATGATTCAAATATGTGTTTTCATCATTAAGCTTTAAAAATTCTTTTGCAATATCCTCTGATTTTGAAGGAAATAAATCTGTAGGATTACCAGAATTATACCAACCATGGTAAAGTCTGTACGAAGCATGAATTGCAAACCGATAGCATCCGTACATAGGTCTTAAAATTGGGTGGTTTTTGAATTTACTTGGAAAAATTTCCATCATTTCATGATATATTTGTTCAAACCATTTACCCTCGTTTAACCGCCTAACAACCTCATCATGAACAAAATGCATTGCTTCAGCTGTAATTGATAATGCATCCCTGACTTGTTCTTTCCCCTTTATTAGCTGTCCATGGCCCGGCGCAAGATATTTTGCATCCTTCTCAATCATTTTTTCCATAGCTATAGCCCAATCTTTTGGATATCTTTGTACCTTATATGGATTCCCTACGTTTGGAAACGAAGAAACTATTAAATCTCCAGTACATATTGTCTCTTTCTCAGGCACCCATAACCAAATAGAATCATCAGTTTCACCTTTATCATGATATACTTCAAAATTAATATTTCCTAATTCAAAGAAGTATTTGGCATCGTTTCCTTTGAGAATTATAGTTGGTTCAAGAGTTTCAAGAGCAGAGACTAAAATTTCTTGCCCCTTACCTCTAACAGACGCAAATTGCATTTTATTAATCCAATCATGATATTTATCTAACATTCTGTATTTTTCGAACCTTTTAATACAATTTTCATGGGCAATTACCTGAGGCATATTCCAACCCTTCTCTTTTACTTCCTCAATAAAAGGATGAAATGCAAAGGCATGATCGAAATGACCATGCGAATAAAGAAAATATTTAACTGGTTTATCTGTTTTTTTTCTTACTTCTCCGAAAGTCTTTAATCCATACTGCTTTATTGGTAAATCAAATATGACCAAACCATTTTTCGTTTCAAAGACACAAGTATTTCCCATTCCTGCTACAAAGAGACATGCCCCATCTCCAAATGTAGAAGATCCAAACCACCCAAACCAATCGCTCATTCCTTCGGTTGTTTTTCGCACCATAATTATTTCTTACTTTTTACTAGTTTTTGAATAATTATATGTTTACAATCAAATTATAAAAAGATTATAACTAAATAATCAGTTATTTTACCATATTTTCTAAAAATTCTTCAATATTTAGAGAATCAAAAAAAGACCGACAAAAATCGATATAAAGAATAACAGAAATGCTATAGAACTAACTGTTCCATGCCATGAAAATTTTCTCGATTTAAGAATTCCTTGTCTTAATCCCGAGAAATAACTTAGTATAAGAAAAATTATTAAGAGGAGAGAAATTATTCCATGAACTGAATAGAAAATCCTACTTACAAAAACATATACTTGGTTTAGCCATGATATAAATGTTATAGTCGTGAATAAAACACAAAGAGTCGATGTATATAAATGGAATTTCCTAGAAATAAATTTAGGCAATTTTTTAAATATTTTTCCATAGCGACTGTATTTTATACCTGAGATCATGGATAATCCAAACAAAATGAAAGAAATTGAAAATAAAAACGCATGACTGCTATAATCAAAAGCTATAGAGAGTAAACCCTCATCACTATATCCCATGCTCGCATAAGTTCCTTTATAATCAAAATTCACGATTTCAACATGATCCACCCATCGAACCCATTTATATCCATAATGATAGGGCGCAACAACTCTTAAAGGATATCCTTGAGTAAGTGGTAGTGTTTCTCCATTCATTTCATAAGCAAGCAATATATCATAATTAATTATTTGGTCAATTGTAAGGGAAGCAGAAAACCCGTCTACTGCATAAAATACAACCTCCATAGCATCTTGGGTTGGGTGTACTAAATTTAATAGACTTTCTACAGATACTCCCTTCCATAAAGCTGTCCCAGAGACTCCCGCTACGCATTGAAGAGTAGCAACTAATTCTATACTTGGTAGAGAAGTAAAATTTCCATAGGAAAATGTAAGAGGATTTGAAACATTCCCATCTATTTCAAGTGTCCAAGTTGAGATATTAATGTCTGGAAGAGATTTGCTATAAAAAACAAAAAATTCATCATTAGGTGTAATCTGATATTTTTGTGATTCATGTACTCCCAATATTATCAGAGGAGTTGCTATAACTCCAAGTAATATAATAAAGAATAAATAAGATATAATAGTGGAAAAAACTTTAAAATCTTTTCTCATAATAGGTTACTATTTTAAAAATTCCATCATATATTAAAAATTAATTCTATTTTTCTATAATTGAGTAGTTTAAAAAATTTTAAATTCAGTATTTTCTACATTTATGATTCAATTTGATAGAATTTTTTGAAATTTCGATCAAAATTTAAATATTTGAATAAAGATTAGAAATTCGATTAAATGAATTTAAAATCATAAATGTAAAGGGATATTATGTTTAAAATTAAAAAATATAGATTTTTCTATATTTGTGGATTCAGTTCTGTTTTATTTTTAAGTTTTATAATCAATTTTCAAGCTTCTTTTGCTCAGAATAATGATGTTATTTTAAATAAATCGACTCATCTGAATATGATTGAATTTACAGATAATATCGCCACAAAACAAAGCAACAGTTCGATTAATCTCCCTATCCCGTCATCCACTTGGAATATTACTCAAGTTAATTTAAATTTTAGTGATATTAAGCTTGAGCGTGAAATTAATGCTATTGAAGAAAATACAACTCTACTAAAAGCACATTCTCTTGGAAAAGATGTACGTGGGATGGGCGTTCAAATAAACATAACTGAACCAACTAAAGTTTTTGGAGTTTATATTTATGGAGCTGCCACATCTCAATCAATCGTCGATACTACCAAAGTTCAAATAACTGGTTATCAATCAGGAGGACTTGTTCAAGATTCTCCAAATAGTACAATATATGGGTCCACAGAATTGAATATGACGAGAGATGTATTAGGATGGCATCTTCAAACGTTCCCTGAACCAGTTGATCTTTCAGTAGGACAATATTACCTGATACTTAATAATACAGAAACTACGGCAGAAGGGCCTATTATTTATTGGTTTTACAACGATGAGAGTCCTATACATCCTGAACTTCATATATCCTTTTATGTAAAGGATCTTATGATTTGGCATTGGACTAGAGGAAAACAAGGGTCTCCTTTCCTTCACAAAATAATCCAAAGAACAAATAGATTATATTATCCCGAAAGTATTAATATGACGGCCGAGTTAAATAGTCAAATTTATAACATTACAGATGGTATCGCAATTGGAACAGGTAATCTGACTATAAAAGATTTGAATTATTATACTAATGATAGTGATCTAAATATTCAAATACATAATAACAACAAAGTACAATTGTTTTTTAATCTGAGTTATCACCTTGGACTCAAAAATAAATTAATTTCTCAAGGATATGTGCTTATCCAAGAAAACTATGATAATAATTGGACTCTTACACCTGTTATATCTCGATTTTATGTGAATCATTCAATAAAGTTCGATTATCCTAGTAATTGGTTCAATTTAAAAGTGTTAAGAAATGGAATAGATATATCTTCCCAAGTTCAAATTAATCCTACTGAAAAATATATATTTATTCCAAATAGCGCTATTATTGATGGAGCCGATTGGCAAATAACTGCTAATTCTGCAAATATAGATTTAACATTGAATACACCAAAAACATCTTTTGAACAGTCACAAGAATTAAAGTATTCTGCTTTTGCACCTATATTAGATGGGTGTTTTACTTTTACTTTATATGATTCTTTAGGGTATCCAGAAGACAATATAACACTCCCCGTTATTTCTTTTGAAACAATATATAGTTATAATTTATCGTCTAATCCAAATGAAGGAATATGGATGGGATATGCATTTTGGTATAATTTGACTACTGCTGGTGTTAAATCTGCAAGTTTTGAAGTAAATATTGATAGATTGCCATTAATTATCCTTATAACTGTTATAGTTGGTTCTGTAAGTGTAGTAAGTATCTTTACATCATATAAAATAGTTAAGAAAATAAAAAGAGAACGTGAAGCATATCGACAGAGCATATATAACAAATACATGGACATTCTTAATCTGGATTATTTAATAATTATAGATAAAAACTCTGGAATAAACATTTTTGATAAAGTTTTAGCAGCTAAGAATATGGATGCGTCATTAATTTCAGGATTTTTAGAAGCAATTAGAAGTTTTGGTATTGATTTAACTGGTTCAGATCAAAAATCTCAGGCCATTAAACTCGAGTATCAGAATTCCAAGATATTAATGTCTGAGTTTAAAAATTTCAGAATGACTCTTATTATGAAAGATAATCCTTCTGAGGACTTCCTTGAATCAATAAAACAGCTATCTTACGATATTGAAGAGAAATATGGAAAAGAATTGGAACATTTTGATGGTGAAATTGGAAGATTTGCGGGGATAAAAGATTTAGTTGAACATCATTTACCCCTTAGTTTAATTTATCCACTCAAAATTAATGAGTCAATTGATATTAAACTAAATTCAGGTGAAAAAGAACTTATAGATTTGGCAAAATCCATTATGAAACAAAAAGGAATAAGCTACTTCTTTGTATCAAATTTAATATTTCAAAAAGGTGGATTTCAAGCAAAAGAGGCGGAACACATTCTTAATCTAATTGAAAAGAATGTATTCGAAACTTCAATTAACTTATAAATATATTTTTCCTGTTTTTTAAGATTAATAAAAAAAAAATTAGTTAATAAAAAGAAATTATTCTGGTGTTTTTTTCCTTTTTCTACATAAGTAGATTATTACGCCAATTAAAATTGGAATGCCAAGAACTATACAAACCCAAAAAAATCCCCAAAGGTAGGCATATAAATAATAGCTATAGCTTAAATTACCGGCGAGCTCCCAGTAATTGCCATCGATATAAACAACTAACATGAAAACGAGAAAGAATAGGATTCCTGCTCCACCACTACCTCCGGCAGCTTTTTTTGTTTTCTTTTTCTCCTTTTTCTCCCTACTTTTTATTGCCTGTTTATCTTCTTCAGGTATAATTTTGTACCAAAGAATTACCGTTACAACTATGCAATATCCGATAACTGGCAGCCATACATACAATAATTCCCATAAAATCAACCATATTATCCATAAAACAAATATTCCTAATGAAAATTCATTAAAAGTTGAATTTGGACCAGATGGCAGAAGGGAGTAACTCCATGATTCAATATATTTCCAGAGTACCAAGAATCCTCCAACAATTAGTCCGGCTAAAGCGATCCCATAGATAATTAGGACATACCAGTGCTTTTTTATCATTCCCATCCAGAAGCTTCCTTCGCTAATTTCATCACTCATTTTTTAATTTACCTTCATTTTTTTTTTAAAGAATTATCAAAAATTTATAGTTTAAATTATTTAAAAGAAGTGGAGACCGTATTTTAATTTTATTTCAAAACGAATACTAATTCAAAAATAATAATAAAAAAGAAAATTTATAGATTTTATAGAATCTAACTTTTTTCTGCTCTTGCTAATTCAGCCTTTTTATCCATTATTCCCCTATATGTAGCTGCTGTATTTTCAGGAGGGATAAGGTTCTCTTCCTTCTTATAAAGCTTAATTGCTTCAGATGTACAAGTAGGAACACAAACCCCACATCCTATACACCGCGTTTTATCTACATGAGCAATGGCGTCTTCAACATGCACAGCATCCATATTACATCTCTCTTCGCATGTGCCGCACCCAATGCATAATTCTTCATCCACTTCAGCAAAATAGTTAGTAGCAAAAAATTGTGCAGGTTCAGGAAGCCTATTTTGATTTACTAAAACTTCACAACAGCAATCACAGCAGCAGCATATACACATAGGTCTCATTGAATTTCCTGGCTGTATAACAAGCCCATCTTCTTCAGCCTTTTCTAAAAGATTTAAAGCCTCGTCTTTTGAAATTTTCTTTCCAAAGCCACGTTCAATATAAGCCTCTGCTGCTCTCCTAAAAGAAAAACATATTTCTCGTAAATCAGTTTTTTTACAAGGTTCACCAATAAGATCCTTAGCTTTCCTACAAATACATTCTGCTAAAGATATAGGGTCTCCAATATTTTCGATGATAGTTCTAAGGTCATCATAAGTTGAGACTGTTTGTTCAGGAGTCAAACTTTGTTCAATTGGGATGGTACGTAATTGTGGGATTCCAGATTTGTTCCATTCTTCTGAAATGAATGATTCTTCAAAATATTGATAGATATCTTTCACAAAATCTTCTGTGAGAGAATTTAATTGGTATTCATACATCCCAATTGCTAAAGGAGCATTTGCATAAAATTTCTCCTCTCCACTTTTTCCATAATTAATAAGCCCTTTATTATACATATCATCTAACTTTTTTTCAAGCTCCTCTATATTGATTCCAAGTTTTTTAGCCTTCCTATAGATTTTTTCAAGAGGTAATGGTTGATAGGTTAGATATAGGGCTAATTCTGCTTGTTCGGGAGAAAAGAGATGTTTCAAAATTCGAATTTCTACACCAGATTCAGTTGCTGGATAACCAACAGGCATCTTATCAAGATGATTTTGTAAAGCTCTATAAATATCTGATTTTTCAGTCATATTTGATATTTATGATTAAAACTATATAAAATCATTAATTGCAGTTTAAAAGTAAAAAAATACAAAAAGGTAAAACCTTGAAGTATCAGTAATTATATTCGAAAAATAGAAAAATGCAAAACTGTAAAATATAGTTGAAACATTAAAAATGGGCTATTTTATTTCCTCCCTACAATAATATAATGCTCTTTTTTTTCTAATGATAAAATTTGGAATCCCGTCTCGATCATAATAGTCTCAACCAGATTTGGATCTAACCATGAACGCCTAGTTTTATAGTATCTATTGGCATCTCTTATGCCAATTCTAAATATTACTCTAATAAATTTCCATTTAGGGTAAACTCCACTTCTGTCATGCAATATAAATATTCCATTTTTACTTAATATCCTAAAAACTTCTCTTATTGATTGTTTCCAATCTTTGAAGTCATGTAAACTGTTAAAACATGTTGCTAAATCTAGATTATTTTCCTCAATTGGGATGTTTTCGGCATAACCCTTTTTAAATTCATAATTATTAATCTTTAGTTCTTTAGCTTTTTTAGTAGCGGTATTTATCATAATCTCTGATGAATCTACACCTATAATTTTAGCATTAGGCACCACTTTCTTTAATTCAAAAAGCAAAAAACCAGGCCCACATCCAATATCTAAGATCTTTCCGTTTTCATTAAAATTATATCTTTTCATGAAACTGCATATCTTCTTTATAAAGGATGTATATCTTTTTTCAATTCTATTTTCCACTGATTTTATAAACCTTTCCGATCGTTCCTCTGTCCATTCATGCTTTTTATGTTTATGTGCCATTTCTAATTTTTCTTATTTTTCCGATCTTTTAGACTTTTCCATTCTTCGGGTATTTGAGAAACCTTCTCCCTTCCGGTAGGTTGATGAAGTTTCTTACCTAAAGGGCGCACTTTTAATTTACCTTGAAAAAATAGTTTGATTCTTTTTTGAGTTATGTTAACATACTCTAATTCCTTATCAACACCAATCACTTTTCTATTATGTTTAATTCCGGCAATCAAACTTGATCCCACTCCGCAATACGGATCTAATATATAATCATTTTCATTGGTTAATGCCAAAATACAGCGTTCTGCTAATTCTACAGGGAACTGGCAAGGATGAGCTGTTTTTTCAGGGTGATTTGACTTTACATTTGGAAATTCCCAGAAAGCTCCTTCCCAATCTTCATTGAGAACTTTCCAAACATCAGAAGGATTTTTTCCGAGAGGATTACCTGACGGTTTGCCTTTATTGGGACCTTTATATGCTCTTTTTCCTGGATATTTGTGAGGGATTCTTACATTATCCAAATTAAAAATATAATCATCATTTTTAGTAAACCATAATATTGTTTCATATCTTCCTGAAAATCTGTTTTTACAATGCAAACCATGTCCAAAATGCCAAATAATTCTATTTCTTAATTTTAAATCGTGATTTTTGAAAATATCATAGAAGTAAACATCTAATGGATATACCTCTCCATCTTTTACATAATTACCTATCTCCCAACAAATACTTCCATTATTTGCCAAAACTCTGATTAATTCATTAATTACTAATTCTTGTTCCATTAAGTATTTATCAAACTCCACTTCATTTTCATATATCTTTCCAAGATTATATGGTGGTGACGTTATAATCAATCTAATTATTTTATCTGGAATCGTTTTTAAAAAAACGTGTGATAATCCGTGATGTAATATTATATTTTTTTTTTTAATGAATT
>JBHLPZ010000124.1:0-9571 GCA_048885325.1 Candidatus Odinarchaeota archaeon | reverse complement strand
ACATAGCTCATAGATTTCTTTCTGCCAATAAAGACTTTTTCTGTATCATCTACAACCTTCTTTTTCTTAGCCACTTTCTTTCACCCATAAACAGATTGCATTTAAATTTTCTTTAATAAGATTTTCAGCTTTTTGATCAAAGGTTTGTTTTTAATAAAATCAAATATGTATAGGTCGTTATGGATTATTAACTTAAACCATGATTTAAAGATTATGTAAATTTAAGTAAGAAATACATAAATCATGTTATTGTTTTTAATTAAGTATCCCATCCCCCTTTTGCTCTAGCTTCTTCAATATCCTTTTCTACACGCTCCTTAAGAGCTACATAATCGGTTTTGGCCACACGATTGAGTGGGAATTCATCTAGAAACACAAATAAGGAAGGTCGCTTATAAGCAGCCATACCTTTACAATGATCAGAAACTTCTTTTTCAGTTAAAGTTTGCCCCTCTCTCACCTTTATATAAGTAACAATACCTTCTGTAAAGATTTCATGTTTAGCTCCAATAACACCAACAAATTCAACTTGAGGCAATTCAGCAATGAAAGCTTCAACTTCGGGTGGAAAAACCTGATATCCTTTAGGTTTGATAAGAAATTTCCTGCGACCTGATAAATGGAGACCCTTGCTATCAATAAAACCCATATCTCCAGTATAAAGATATCCATCAGTAGATAATGTCGTTCTTGTTGCTTCTTCATTACCAAAATAACCAAGAAAAGTTTGAGGACCTTTATAACATATTTCACCGATTTCTCCTTCTGGAAGTTCACTTCCCGCACTCCCATCCTCTTTAATAGGTTTTCTAATAGTCATAGGGTAAATTGGAAAATCATAGCCTAATGTTCCGGTAAACTCATCAAGAGTGAGGTCAGTTGGAGTATATGAACAAAATCCAGAGCTTTCAGTTAATCCTAAACCAGTAAATAAATTTGGAGCCATTTCAGATAATTTTTCGAGGAATGGTTTATCAACAGGTTGACCAGCGGCAATAGCAAATTTAAGTGAACTTAAATCATATTCATTATAATTCGGTAATCTCCATTCCATTACAAATAAAGCAGGGATTTGACCCATTATGGTAACCTTATATTTTTGAATAGCATCAAGAGTTTTTGCGGGATCAAAAATATGAAGCACTACACAGGTCCCTCCTTTAAATAGTGGGGTCATAAATTGTTCTGTAGTTCCCCCAACATGAGATGGAGGAAGGTTTACTAGCATAATATCATTAGAATCTGCTTTAAGTCCTTTAGATAAACACATATTTTGACATGTAATTCCCAGATTTGTGAGCATAGCAGGTTTAGGAAGGCCTGTACTCCCTGTAGTAAAAACAATCATAACAGGATCATTTTCACTAACTTTAGCACATTCCTCATTAAACTCTTTCATAGTCTCAGGTTTTTTTATTGCTTCAGACATTTCATTTTTTGCTTCCTCAGCAATCTGATATGCAGGAATTATTCCTTTTCTATATTTATCGTCAGGGGTGCTAAATTGTACTACATATTGTAACCAAGGATGAGTTTTCATAATTGCTGCACCAATCATTCCGAAATTTGCTACAGATGTCTTTCCTAAATGACAATACATTTTTGTTTTCTCTTTTAATAATTCTAGGCACCTAGTAATTTCTGGAGGTTTTAATCTAAGGTCTAATGGTGTCCATATAACACCCAGTTTTGCACAAGCATATCCTAAAATAATATGTTCATAAAGAAAAGGTAATGAGGTTATGATAATGTCTCCTTTTCTAAATCCCATATTGAAAAGTTTAAAAGCCATGGTTTTAATTGCATCATTGAACTCTTTAAAAGTTACTTCCTTACCGGTGTCATACATGATAACTGCCTTTTTATCGGGGTATTCTTTAACCCACTTTTCTATAACTCCTACAATTGAATGAGGATGTTCACTAAATTCTTCCCAAGAAATTATTTTTCATCTCCTTAATATTTTTATGTATTCAAATTAAAGAATCTTAATAAGTTAAAAAACGTTTATGGTTTCCAATTAAATTTTTCCCGTATATTATAAATCATTTCATTTTTATCTTCAAATTTATACCAGTCAGAACCAATTTTTTCTAATTCATAACCTTCTTTGAAATTTTTATCAATTAAATGATTACTAAATAACTTGATTGCATTCAAAACAGTTTGATTTTTCGAATAAAGGAACCTTGCTTTTTCCATAGCAGCTCTCATAAGATCTTCTTTTGAATCAACGATCTGATCAATTAAACCTATTTCTAAAGCCTTTGCTGCACTAATTTTCTCCGAAAACATTAACATCTTCTTAGTCCAAGGAATTCCTATTATTTTAGAAAATAATATGACGCATCCTGTACCTGGAAATATTGCCGAGTTAATTTCAGGCATTTGAAAGAAGCTCTCATTTATTGCGATGCGATAATCGCAACAGACCAGAAATACAACGCCTTCTCCTAATGTACGCCCGTTAATTGCACAAATAGAAGGTTTACCATTATATAATAATTCACAAACTTGCGCAGCTAATTGCTCTAACTTTTTCACACCTTCATAATCATAAGAGGTCACAGCACCTAAATCCATCCCCGTGCTAAAACTATCTCCATTTGCGGTAAGTATTAGTCCTTTAACTTTATTATTTTGCTGACAATAGATTAATGCATTTTTCAAATATTCTAACTGTTCAATTGTAAAAGCATTAGATCTATGAACTCTATTAAGCGTTATTATTCCAAACCGTCGTTTTATTGAAAATTCGATATAATCCCCCAAATTTAATTCATTCGAAAACATAAATAAGATTAATTTACACTTAATAAAAAAGAATAATAATTTGAATAGCAATAGAGATTTATAGAATAAGAAGCAAAAAAAAATGTATTTATACCTAACCTTATCAAATGTCTGCTAAAATTACAGATCTTCTGGAAGAGGATTCAGAAATTTTAAAGAAGAAAGATTTAATCAAAGTAGCTAATTTAAAAAAAACTTTTTCTCAGATTAATCAACATCTTTATGGAAAATTAAGGTATACCGATACTGATACTAGATCAAGGTCAAAAGAAATTATAAATTTACTTTTGTGCAAAATAATTGATGAAAAAAACAAATCTTTTGCAGAAGCTGTTGATTTTTGCATAAAAAAAGGGGAAAATGAATATACTTTATTTTTGAGAATTCAAGATTTTTTCAATAGAAATGTTAAGGAGAAATACAAAGATATAATAGGTGAGGATGAAAAAATTAATCTAAACCAGGAATTAGTCTATTTTGTAGTGAAAGAATTACAAAATATTTCCCTCTTACATTCTTCTCGAGATATTTTGAGTGATGCTTTTGAAATCTTCGTAAGTAAGATACTAAAGGATGAGGGGGGACAATTTTTTACCCCATTTAATGTAATAAAATTTATGGTAAATTATTTAAATCCAGAAATAAATGATAAGATTTTGGATCCTGCATGTGGTCATGGAGGTTTTTTACTTGAAAGTAAGGATTTACTTTGGTTAAAAATTGAAAAAGAGTTGAGAACGGATGAAAAAAATATTGAAGAAAAGAAGTACGCAGTTATATCCAATTTATATGGTATAGATAAAGACTCGTTTTTAGTCAAACTATGTAAATTATATTTAGAGATTCTGAGTGGTAAACAATCTCATATATTTTGTGAAGATTCCTTAGATATTAAAAGATATCAGGCTGAAGCAGAGAAAATAATAAAAGATAATTCTTTTGACTACATTATAACTAATCCTCCTTTTGGTTCTAAAATTCCAATTAATGATAAATCTATTTTATCCCATTATCAACTAGGACATATATGGAAAAATGCCAGAAATAAATGGATAATGCAAAATAAACTTGTTAAACAACAGCCACCACAAATTTTATTTATTGAAAGATGTGTTCAATTACTTAAAGATGGAGGAAAATTAGGTATTGTTTTACCAGAAGGATTATTTGGTAATCCAACAGATAGATATATCTGGGAATATTTAACCTCAAATGGTCAAATTTTAGGAGTCATTTCATTGGATCAAAACACATTTCAGCCTTATACGTGTAATAAAACTAGTATTATGTTTTTTCAGAAACTTAAAAATATCCCAGAAGATTACAAGATTGATTTTGCTATTGTAGATAATATTGGCCATGATAAAGATGGAAAAGTATTATACAAGTTAAATAAAGATGGCAGTAAAAAATTGGATTTAAATGGAAATCCAATTATTAATGATGAGTTATTAGATTTACATTTAAAATTGATTGAGGGAGAAGGTTTTGATTATTTCAAAAACCAAAAGATATTTAAAATTAAAAGAAGTCAAATAAAAAACGAAATTTTTATACCGAGTTATTATACGGGAGTTGAAAAAACACTCAAATCATTATCTACTAAAAAAGATACAATATTAACTACTTTTGGAGAATTAATTAAACAAAATATAATCTATACCAATAAAAATGGCTATCTCCCCCGTGGAGATGAGATTGGTTCTCATGTTTATGGATTAGGGGAAATACCTTTTATACGTACGAGTGAAATCCATAATTGGGAGATCAATCTCGATTCAAACAAAAAAACATCAGAAGAAGTTTATCAGATTTATAAGGATAAACAAAATATTGAAGAGGGAGACATTCTTTTAGTCAAAGATGGTGGACCTAATTTAATTGGAAAGACAGCATATATCACTGAATTGGATACAAAAATTATCATCCAAAGCCATATTTATCAAATTAAAACACTTGATAACGACAAGGCTATTGATTCATACTTATTATTATATCTTATCAATCTTGATATCGTTCAAAAGCAAATTCAAGCAATCACATTTGTCCAAGGAACGATAGCAACAATAGGGAATCGTATAATAGATGTTTCATTGCCATTGCCATCCGATATTAACAAACGGAAGGAAATTTCAAACTATGTAAAAGAAATTATTGAGAAAAAAACTGAAATTAGGAAAAAAATTAATAAATTAAATATATACTCTTCTAATTATTTATGAAAGAACCATGAAGATCGAAAATTTTTCCCTACAATTTTATGAAGATGTTGTAGATATCTGGAAAAAAACTGGAATTAGTATCACATCCTCAGATACCAAAGATCAACTTATTGTCATGTTAGATAGAAATCCAGATCTTTGCTTAATCGCAAAAATAGATGACAAAGTTATAGGTGTAGTAATGGGTGGATTTGATGGCAGGAGGGGATACGTGCATCATTTAGCTATTCACCCAGAATATCAAAAAAGAGGATATGGTAAATTAATAATGGATGAACTAATAGAAAGATTAAAAAAAAAAAGAGTTCATAAAATTCATCTTTTCATTGAAAAGCAAAATGAAGATGTAATAGCTTTTTATAAAAAATTAGGTTGGGAGATTAGAAAAGATCTAGTTATGATGAGTTTTATTCCAGATAAGAATTTATATACACCAAATACCTAAAATAAAATGGCGTTATTTGAAATATTGAGTTGGATTAACTTCTTAGCCCTTAACGTTAGTATTTTTCTAACTTTCTTCTTTTATATATTGAGTGTAATACCTGCAACTCGAGAAGAAAAGATTGGAAAAAGGTCATGGAAATTATGTGCTATATATAGGATTTTGTCAGACATTTTATTCTTAATTTTAATTATCTCGATTTTATTATGGATTTGGTATCCAATTTCTGTTCTTAATTGGAGAATTTCAGAACATTCTCTCTTTTTGATAATTATCGCAATTTTAATTGCGATTCCAAGCTTTTATATCCTAATAAGAGCATTAAAAGATGCTGGAAAAGAAACTATAGAAGCTTCTAAAGATAGTACAATGTATCGAGGAATTTATAAACATATTAGACATCCACAAATCTCAGGGAGTATATTTTTATTTATTATCCTATGTTTGATATTAAATTCTCTATTCCTTTTAATCTGGATAACTTCACTAATGATTTTTATAATTCCAATCGTGATATATTTTGAGGAAAAAGATTTAATAAAAAGATTTGGTGAAAATTATCTACTCTATAAAAAAAATACAGGAGCTTTAATTCCAAAATTCTGGAGAAAAAATAATTAAAAAATAAAATAAAAAAATTATTCGTTAGAATATGGCATCTAATTGGTTATGAAATTTTAGAACATAAATCTTTTAAAATCCTTTCAGCTCCATCAGAGAAACTAGTAATAATGTCATCTACGTCCATTATAGAATCAATTAGTCCACACGTTTGACCTACTGGTATTGCTCCATTCTCTACATCCCCTTTAGTATAAACAATCTCATATGCATAAAGATCCTTTAAATATTCATCCATCTCATAAGCTAACTCCTGTGATATTTTTTGTTCTTTTGTCATAATTTCTCCATGTTCCAAAGAATATTTATTTTTTAATAATCTTATTGGCCCAAAACCTCCTGTTGTTAATATTGTATCCCGAGCAGTCGCTGGAGGAATAAGAGCTTTATAATTGGGATGAAATTCGCTTTGGTTCGAAGCGATAAATCTAGTACCCATAGCAACGGCATCAGCACCCATAGCTAATCCAGCAGCGACACCCTCAGGGCTAGAAAAACCACCACATGCGATTATTGGTTTATTGGGATATTTTTTTACTGCTTGTTGAACTAATACAAGAGTACTTATTCCCTCATAACTTTGATGTCCACCACCTTCTATACCGGTAGCAACAATCCCATCACATCCAGAACCAATTATCTTATCAATCAACCATAATGCTGGTCCAACATGAAAATGTTTTAATTGAGGAGCCTTTTCTTTTAATAATTGACTTGCAAAACGAGGACTTCCGGCACTTGTTAATACATATACTAATTGTTCTCGCAATTTAGAGTTTTCTTTGCACCATTGAATCATTTTCCTTAATATTATTTTATGATCTGTTTGAATTCGAGCGGTACGAACATTTACACCAAAGGGTTTATCAGTATGTTCAATCACATATTCTAATTGTTGTTTCATATCTTCGAGAGAATTTTTCCCCCTTAGCGTCGCATGACTTACAACACCTAGTCCACCTGCTTCTGAAACAGCAACAGCCAATTCAGTTGTATAAAAGGGACCCATCGGTGCACTTAATATTGGATATTTAATTCCAAACATTTCTGTTATTCGTGTCTTGATCATTATACAATCACTCTTATAGTATTAATATTCATAGTTAGTATTACTATTTTGGACTTAAAAAAACTATCCAATTAGATTCACTTTTTGATTTCCATGTCTATTATATTAATCTCTAAGATTATATAAAACTAGATTTCAAAAATACAGAGCTCTCTTTAGTAGAATTCTTTTTTAAGTAAAATAATAATTATATATTTCTTTAACGAAATTAAACTTAATTCATTAAAATATTAAAAAATACAGTAGTGAAATAAAATAATGCATAAAAAAGTAGCCATAATCGGAATTGGAATAACGCCATTTAAAGCTCGATACTTAGATAAAACATATTTTGAACTTGCTTATGATGCCACAAGATTAGCGCTTGAAGATGCTAATAAAAATGGAGCTGAAATAAGTCATATAAACCTTCAATCTACTGTTTATGGGATATATAACGAGTTATTTGAACGGCAATTCATGCCTGATATTTTTACGAATTCTTATTTAGGGATGAATAACAAACCAGGTACGCGTATAGCGACAGGTGGGGCTACAGGAGGATATACTGTAAGAATGGCATATGCAGAAGTGGCATCTGGTATATCAGATCTCTGTCTTTGTTTAGGCGTAGAGAAATGTAATGATTGTTATGATGAGCAGACGGGAACTACAACTCCTGAAGTATTAAACGCTATAGCATACTCTGCTGACATGACTTATGAATATCCTATGGGTATGATGGCGGCGAGTTCTTATGTTACTATGGTGAATGCTCATTTTGAAGAATTTGGGAATCCAACAGAAGAACAAATGGCATTAGTATCTGTTAAAAATCACGGTAATGCAATAAATAATCCAAAAGCACAATCTCCAATGGAAATTACTGTTGAAGATGTGATGAATTCGAGAATCATTTGTTATCCTTTTAAAATGCTAGATTGTTGTCTTTACTCGGAAGCCTCAGCAGCATTGATTTTAGCTAATGAAGAAAAAGTGAAAGAATTAAAAGTTGAAAATCCAATTTGGATTACAGGACTAGGTGCTGCGAATACTGACTGCTTTATAGGGAATAGAGAAGATATGGGTCGTCTTTATTCAAATATTTTTGCAGCAAAAGCATCATATAAAATGGCGGGTTTAGATTATGATAAGATTAAAGATCAAATAGATTGCGCTGAATTGCATGATGCATTTTCGGGACAAGAAGTAATTTCATATGAAGAGTTAGGTTTCGTACCTTTCGGGGAAGGTGGAAAATGGATTGAAACAGGAGGCCCTTTTATGGATGGAGAAATGCCATGTTGCCCATGTGGAGGTCTAATAGGCTGTGGTCATGCAGTGGGAGCGACAGGAATAATGTCAACAGGAGAGGCAGCACTTCAATTAAGAGGTGATGCAGGCAAACATCAGCTTAAGACAATTGAAAAGGGAAGGGCGATCTCCCATTCAATAGGGGGTCCAGGTGCAGCATATGCTGCAGTAATTGTAATGGCAAATGAGGAGGGGTTGAAAAAACCATGAGTGAAAAGTTCGAAGATCATCAAATACGTGATAAGATACAAATTGATTATAAATATACTATGGGAGGACAATCGAAATTTTTTATTGATTTAATGAAAAATAAAAAGCTTCATGGAACGAAATGTAAAAAATGTGGAAAAGTATGGATGCCTCCGAGGATAAATTGTTCTGAATGTTATACTCCTGCTGAATGGATTGAAATGCCTCATACAGGAACTATAGAAGTTAGTACAATAGTATGGTATGGTGCTGCAGAATTTATTAAAAATGTACCCTATGGATGCGGGTTTATTAAGTTAGATGGAGCTGACACTGCATTATTTCAAGGGATATTTTCAGAAAACTTAGTACCTTCGAAGATTAAGAAAGGACGTCGTGTAAGAGCAGTATTTAAAAAGTTAGACGAAAGGGAAGGAAAAATGACAGATTTTTTCTTTGTACCAGAAGATGAATACGAGGTATGGGCAAATAAACCTGAATTTGAAGGAGGAGAATAATAAATGGGTATAGCAAAAGAAAAGTTAGAAAAGATTGTTGAAAAAGTTAATGTAAATCCAAAAGTAGAGCAAGTTTTTATAACAGATATAGCAGGAAAACCAGTGGATTGGGATATGGTTTTTCAATTTAATTTAGATAATGAAGACCCCTTTTATGTCGAAATTAAAGCGAGAAAAGCAAAAGTACTTGATGGGAAGGCTTCAGAACCAGATATTCTTATGACAGGAGATAATAATGCATTAATAAGAATCTGTGAGGGAAAGGGTGATTTTACTCATGCAATTAGCCGTGAGGAAATAACTGTTGAAAAAGGTAAGGTTATAGAAGTTATAAGATTGACCCGGGCCATAACAACTGCTCTTAAAACAAATTAACTTTTTTTTATAATTATCCAATTTTTTCTAAAAATTAAAATTAAAA
>JBHLPZ010000123.1:0-9582 GCA_048885325.1 Candidatus Odinarchaeota archaeon | reverse complement strand
ACTTTTGTTATTTTTACTGGTCCTTTAAGTATTATGACTATTAAATTTAAAGATTTTCAAACTCTTGATTTTAGGAATAATATAAATATAAAAAATAAAAGTTTAAAGATTATAAGTTATTAATTTTTGAAATTGATTATGTTTTTTTTTCTTTTTTGGGGAACCACGGGATAAATGAGCTAGTTCTTCTTTTGTAGGCAGCATATTCTTCATTTCCTTCAAATCTTTTATCTAGAAGTTTTACACCGGAAACCTTTATTATTTGAAATGTAATATATGCTGGGCCTATAAAAGTTATAAAGCCAAATGGAACTGCCAATGCGATTATAAAAAGACCCCACCATTGAGTTACTTCTCCGAAATAATTGGGATGCATAGAGTATTTCCATACACTCTTATTCATAATTTTCCCTTGATTCGCTGGATCTTGTAAGAATTTATAAAGAGAAAAGTCTGCTATTGTTTCAAAGAGAAAACCTACTAACCATATTATAGCACCTATCCATAAAGTAATTCCTCCAAAGTCTAATAAACTGACTACAGGTGGATTTTCACTTATGTTTGTAAACCAAACTGGAATATCAACCAAAAAAACAATAACTCCTTGAAATATGTAAACTTTGAAGAAACTTTTCAATACAATATTTGTTTTCCATCTTTCTCGCATTGCTTTATACCGATAATCTTCAGGTTTACCTCTATTTCTAATAAATACATAGCTCGCTAGCCTTATTGCCCAAATTAATACTAAGCTGGTTGCTATAATTTGGCGAATACAAAAAGTTGAGGTTAAGATTATATTCAAGATTAAACTCGTCATAGATACCACAAAGTAAGCTGGGCCATAAAAAATGTCCATAAGTCCATTATTCTTCTTTGCGGTTCCAACAATGAAAGCAATAAAGATGTAAATAAATAGAGCTATAGCCGAGTAACCAATTATTAACAATATAGTTTCAGTACTTGTCATAATGCACAATTAAACTATAACGTTATAATAACTAGTCAGAAAATAAGAGAGTATTTATAGTTTTTATTTATCAATTAAAGATTTTCGAATAAAGGTGTTAGAGCTTCTCCTTTTTATCTTCCTCAATATTAACCTCAAATTCAACATCAAATTTTACTTCATCATCAACATCTTTTTTTACAATGATATCTCTTCGAGATTCAGCATACTTATTTGGCTTTAATTTAATTGCTGGGATCCCTATATAAATAAAGCTAGGCTCCAAAACCTGATTATATGTTGTAGTTGAGATAGCACCAATCATAGCATCTTTCCCCACAATAGTCCCTGGAGCAACAGTTGAATGCCCTCCAACAAGACTATAATCATCTAAGATTATTTTAGAAATAACGAGATATTTTCCTACTACCATTGAACTCATCAAAGTTGCACCTTGACCCACAACAACTTTTCTTCCCAAATATAAAAATTCTCCATCGCACCATGCATCATATAAATAACTCGAGAAATCTATTTTTATTCCAAACCACTTGAAAGCAAGGACATCCGCCCACGGAATGGGGCAATTTCTCATGAGCCATAAGACTATTTTTTTTAACTCAGTGCGTAACATCCAAAATTCGTAATCAGTATCTCTTATCTCAGCCAAAAACGTACCCTCTTTGGGTTTATGAATCAAATTAATTAAAAGTAGAAAAAGCTTGCTGTATAAGAAACATCCCAAGATAAAAATAAAGTACAGAGCAAATACGACAATTGGTAAAAAGAAAGTGAAAAGCATCAGATTTTTAACGAAAAACGTATATGTATAAAACAACACTGCTACTTGTAGCCCACTTATCCAAAATATTGGTAAATATACTATTAAAAATTTTATATTTATTCGACTTATTGCTGAGCTAGTAGTAAAATCAAGGTTATAATCTACATTTTCATATCCAATTGAATTATTTTGGTCATCTCGTTTTGGTTGATTTGAATCAACTTCATTTTTCTCTTGCTTCTTTTTAGCTTTTTTATTCTTCTTATTGGACATTTTTATAACTTCTAAGTCTTCTAAAGAAATTTTATTCTTCTCTAAATCTTCACGAGTTAAATCTAAATAGTTCATAACTTTTTTATCAAAGATTTTCCTTAATGGAATACCAAAATAATAATGGTGATCCCCTTTTACAACACTATGTTTAGTAGCGGACGCTAAAGGTAATAGATATGAATTACTATGTATCATTGTACCGGGTCCAATTTGATTATTTCCCGCGATAGTAATATTATCGCCAAGTTGTATTTGAAAATATGAAATATTCCCCCATACCCCGTCTATTAAGTGGGTAGCTAAGGTAGAATTTACCCCGATATAGCAATTTTTTCCGACAATTGCAAACTTATCGTTTCCTACAGATTCTTCAAAAGTAGTTCCTTTTCCAATAACCATTGAACCAATATAATTATATAACCAATTTGATAACCATGGAAATAATCCTTTGACAACCAGATTCTTGGGATACTTTAAAAGAAATGATCTAATATGATAATACTTCTCTGTTTTGCTTTTAATATTCCGAGGAATTATACCATTTTTAGATGGTGATTTGCTTTCAGTATATGCCCATATTACGCGGGTGATTAAAGCAGTGAAATATAATCTAATGAGATAACATACAATTAAAACAAGTGGCATTGTAATTAAAGCCATTAAAGGCTTGATTTCTGTAAAGATTGTGATAAAATTGGAAACATTTAGGAAGTTGGGAAAAAAATACAAGAAAAAGTACAACATAAATATTGTAATCGGTATTAGAAATGAACCTAGATAATTTGTCAATAATATTATAAATGATAAAATTAGGGAATAACTCAATTCTTCCCTATGAACATCAGGTTTTAAAATCTGTGATGCCTTGCTTTTTTTTTCCGATTCCATTTGGAATAAAGTCCTTTTAAAGTTTTATTATTTAATTAAGATGCTATGCAATTTGTACTTTTACAATGTTTGAATCATTTTTCAAATTACTAAGAATCATATAATAATTATTATAAATTAAAAATCTTATTTACAATTTTTCTTTAAATATTTAGTGTCAATATTAAAATATGAGCATTTACGACAAAATTGCGACAAAAAATTAAGTATAACTTAAATTACAAAACAGTTAAGAATTAAAGGTTAAAATATCATGTATATCATAGAGTTCTTAGAGCAGATTATACTATGCATGACAAAATTTAATCAATCTCTTAATAAAAACTATACCATAATTTTATATTACATAAAAACATTAAATTCTAGTTAGGTTAAGGCAGAATAAACTAGTATATTATAATAAAAGCCGATAAAATTTAATAAATAATCCTTTTCATAAGAATGGAGGAATAGAATGACAGATAATTCTTTTTCATTGATCGATTTGTATCCAAAATATGTAATCAATTCGAGAGGAGAAAAGAAAAAATTTGAAGAAACAAGTATCGCCAAAGTTTTAAACAAGGAAACCGGACTTGATATGCATATTGCTGAGAAGGTTGCTGAAGATGTAATTAGAAAAATAATTGGCCTTGGAATGGATGAGATTAGAACTAATTATATCAGGGAATTGGTTTGTGTAGAATTAACCCAACGCGGTTTAAATAAATATAGAAATCTATTTGCACGTGCAATCAATTTAGAAAATATTTCTTTCAAACTTGATGAAAAATTCATTAGGAAATTTAAAGGAAAACAACCTAATTGGGGTCCTTTAGGTTATATCACCTATAAAAGGACTTATGCGCGAATTATAGAAAAAAAAAATCGAAAAGAAGAATTTTGGGAAACCATTCAACGAGTTGTTGAGGGCTGTTATTCTATCCAAAAAGAACATTGTATCACATTAAGTTTGCCATGGAGTGATGAAATAGCTCAGAAATCAGCCCAAAAGATGTTTCAAAAGATTTGGGATTTTAAATTCTTACCTCCTGGACGGGGATTGTGGATGATGGGCACAGAATTTATCGCGAGGCATGGTTCTATGTCTTTAAACAATTGTGGTTTTGCATCTACCGAAGATATCAATCGAAAATATTCGAAAGCTTTCGAATTTGTGATGGATGCTTTAATGTTAGGAGTTGGAGTTGGATTTGATACAAAGGGTGCAGGAAAGATTACAATTAAGAAACCAAAAGAAAATCATTTCGAATTTCAAATACCTGACAGTAGAGAAGGATGGGTTGAAGCACTCAAATTGACCTTGGAGGCATACTTTCTGGGAAAAGAAATTCCAAGTTATGATTTTTCTCTTGTTCGTTCATCTGGACAGCCCATTCGGGGTTTTGGGGGAGTAGCATCGGGACCTGAACCATTAAAGCAAATGTTAACGGATATAAAAAAAATATTAGATAATAGAATAAACCAACCAATAACCTCTGTTGATATTGTGGATATAATGAATCTCATCGGGAAATGTGTAGTCGCCGGAAATGTCAGGAGATCCGCAGAAATCGCTTTAGGCGATCCTACAGACTTAGAATTTGTCACGTGTAAACAGGATGAAAAAAAATTATACTCTCATAGATGGGCAAGCAATAATAGTGTTTTCGCAATAAAAGGGTTAGATTATTCCTTTATTGCTAATCAAATAATTGTAAATGGAGAACCTGGAGTTTTTTGGCTTGAAAATGCAAAAACGTATGGAAGGATGGGTGATCCCCCAGATTATAAAGATAAAAAGGCGGCGGGAGTAAATCCTTGTGGAGAGCAGACCTTAGAATCATTTGAGCTTTGCTGTCTTGTGGAAACTTTTCCATCAAATCATGATTCTTATGAAGAATTCCAAGAAACGTTAAAATATGCATACCTTTATTCTAAATCTGTAACCCTAGTAAATACGCATTGGCCTGAAACTAATGCTGTTATGCTCAAGAATAGACGTATGGGAATCTCTCAAACAGGAATTGTTGAGGCTTTTGTAAAGCATGGAAGGAGAAAAGTGCTTGATTGGTGTGATCGCGCCTATAATTATTTAAAAAACTTAGATGAGGAGTATTCAAATTGGTTATGCATTCAAAAATCGATTAAATTAACTACGGTAAAGCCAAGTGGCACAGTAAGTTTACTTCCCGGGGTGACTCCAGGAATTCATTATCCCCATTCCGAATACTATATTCGAAGGATACGAATATCAAAAAACTCAGATTTAATCGAAAATATTAAGAGAGCGGGATATAAGGTAGAAGATGATTCTTACTCTCCCAATACTGTAGTAGCAGAATTTCCTGTTCATGAAGGATATTTTGATCGGTCCAAAAAAGAGGTTTCGATTTGGGAGCAAATAGCTAATGCAATAGATTATCAAAGATATTGGTCTGATAATCAAGTATCCATCACGGTAACTTTCAAACCCGATGAAAAGAATGAAATTAAACGTGTTTTAGAATTTTGTGAAGATAAGTTAAAAAGTGCCAGCTTCTTACCGTTAAAAGAGCATGGATATAAACAACCTCCATATGAAGAAATCACAGAAGGGAAATATAAACAGTTAGTAGAAAGTTTAAAGTCACTTGATTTAGATGAGACTAAAGATCGTGCGATAGGTGAGAGATTTTGCGATGCGGATGGAGTTTGTGAAGTAAGGTTTTAAAATATTCAATTTAAAAGGTTATATCCACTTCTATTCCGATAATGATAATATTGATTTTAGATTCAAGGATTTAACCTTTAAATAATAAAAATAATAAATTTGGAATAACTTTTGTTGATTAATAAGAATTTAAAGAAAAAATTAAAAGCAATCCAAAAAAATTTATTTTTATTAATAAAGAATTTTTACAATAAAATTTCAAAATAAGTGATTTTAAATGGCTGAAGAAGATCCAGTTGAAGAAATAGAAAAAATGGCTGAGAAGAAGGCAAAAACGCCTCGAACTAAAGCAAGATCTATTCCAGAAGGGAAAAAAGAAGCTAAAAAAGCTACTCCAGCAGCAGCTGCAGAAGTACCTGCTGAGCCAACACAGATTGTATTTAAAAAATTTAAAGTGAATTTTTGGAGAACACGTTTACATGATGAGGAATTAGGGGTACATCAACAACTGAAATATCAAGCAAAGACTCGGTGGTTCAGTAAGAATTTTGATATTGAGGGAGTAATAGAAGAAGATGACGAAAAGAAGTATATAATAGCTTTTAATAAAGAACAGTGGGAAGAAAGCCCCATAGAAGAGAGGAGACTCGTATGTCGCTATTTTACAATTATGGAAGAGTCTTTGGATGCTACACCTAAAGGAGGAAATTTCAAAGGTGGTGTTGAATTAAGTGTTGCTCATTCTTTAATCCAGAGTTATGAAATTAGACATCCAGCACCAGTGTTTTTCTTTCAAATACCAGGAACAATAAATTTAGTTCGATGTACTAGAAGCTGGAGATTGATAGGTACGCGTTGGACTTTCCCACTACTCCCTGAAGAAAAAGAAGATGAGTTCCAAGTGGTTCGGGCCAGAGGTGTAGTTGGACCTGGAAGAAATTACAAGTTATACATAGGCAAGAAACTTATAGCGAGAGTAGATGGAAAGCCAATACAAAAGGAATTTGAAATTGAATTCTATGACCAAGACTACGCAAAAGACAAAACTTTTCAGAGATATATGATCTTGTTTGGGTGTGCCTGTAATTTTATGGATGGAGCGACGAAGACAATTAAACGACTCTACAGAAAAATGAAAAATACAGGAAGTTCACCATACAAACCGCCAAAACAAGAACTAGACTTGTTTAGAAATCCTAGAATGATGCGTAGATAAAATAATAGAAATTATATAAAAAAATTTTTTATTTTATTTTTTAAAAGTTAGCTTAGCATTTTCTTTTTCCAATCTGTATAACCTTTAGTTTCTTTTCCTCGATAAATCGCTTTTTTACCAGTTTGTTTTTTATAGATGGTTTGGAGAGTATCTTCATCAGCTTCTTTTAATTCTTCTTTTTTAATTTCTTCTTCAATCTCGATTTCCTCTTCTATGCGTTTGACTCTTTTCAAAACAGCAAATACAGCATGGTTCCAAAGTACAAATCCTAAATAAACTAAACCTATTATTACGAGCATTAGTATTCCAATAAATAATACCCATTCTCCAGGATTGAATCGAAGGACATATGCCCATAATTGTGCAACCCAATTCCATAGAAATGAGGGAATAATAACTACAATGAGGGTTATGAGAAATATATAGACACTTATTAATGCAACAGCAACTAGTAATCTTAAAGTCGTATAATCTTCATATTTTTTGGCCAACACTCTATCTTTGAACATTTTTTGGCATAATCTCAATATTCCTCCTCGGAATAATATGTAGAATAATACCAGTAGAAAAAGATGGCCAACAACAATTCCTATGATGATTAAAGCTACGACTCCCACACCTAAACTCGCAATTTCATCCCAAATTCCTTCTTCAATTAACCAAAATATAATCATTAACCATATACCAAGGATTGTAATAACAGCAGCTACAATTATGGAATAATAAATTATTCTAGCAATACGTAAATCCCAAGTACTATACTCATCTAATGGATCGGGCGTTCTCAATGGTGCTTTTCTAGGTCTTCGTGGCATAATTTTCTCAACTTAAATTATTTTTACACTTTAAATTAGAATTTCAAACTTATATTATTTTATATTTTATTTTAGTTTATTTGAATATTTTTCCTATTTAAATATTATAGGATTGATAAGTTGTTATTTTTCATAAGGAGCTTTTAAAGTACTATGGCAATATGGGCATTTTTTGGCATCTAGTTCTATATCTTCACCGCAATATGGACAAAAAGTTTTTTCCTCAGTAATTTCTCCCTTTTCTTCTTTAAATCGGACTTCTCTTTCCTTTTTCCTTGGTTTAATTTCCTTTCCTGCTTTTTTGAGTACTTTTTCTTTAGCAGTTAGTGGGATAGTTTCTTCTTCTTTTTCTTCTTCCTTTACAAATGGCTTTTTTGAAAATTTCAACTCTGAGAAACATGTTGGACAGTAATTTTTTGGTCTATTAGCGTAATAAATTGCATAAATAAGAGCCGCTATTCCTAAAGTAGCAACAATTACTATTATCCAAACAGTTTTTTTAGAAGTTTCCAATGGTTTTCGTACAGGGTCATCTATTTCCTTTTTACAAACGTTACAATATGCATATCGAGTCATAATATATCATCTTAAAAATTTCGAGTATGTTATTTTAAATAATAGATTATTTTAATTAAAAAACTCTTTTAAACCTATAATATATAGTTGTATAAATTGTTTTATTTAATTAATCCAAAATGAACTAAATTTGGTATACAATAAATTTTATATCGAGACTTATGGATGTACTTCAAACAAAGCAGATTCATACATCATTACCAGTTTATTAAAAAAATCAAATTATAAACAGTCAACCTTGGATGATGCTGATTTTATTATAATTAACACTTGCGGAGTAAAACAACAAACAGAAAATAAAATAAAAACGCGTCTTAAATCTTTATATAACCTCTTTAGGAAGAATCCAGAGAAATATATTATAATTGCTGGTTGCTTGCCTTTTATTAATCATTCATATATAGACGTAATCAGAAATATCGTGCCTAATTTCTCAGCTATAGTTGATTTGGATAATATTCATGAATTTCCGAAAATCTTAGAGCAAATTAAGCAAGGCAATACGAATTTAATAATCAAATCTCAAGAACTAATAGATAAAACAGAATTTTTAATTGATCTCGCGCCAGGAAAGATTACTGGTATTGTGCCTATTTCTGAGGGATGTCTTGGAGCTTGTACGTACTGTTGCGTAAAGAATGCTAGGGGCCGTCTAAATTGTTATCAGCCTGATAAAATAATTAAAAATGTAGAATATCAATTAAAGCAAGGGATTAAACAGATTTATTTAACCTCACAAGATTGTAGTACTTACAATTTCAATCACATAGAATTAGTAGATATAATAAAAGATATCACTAATTTGGATTATAAATTCTTTCTGAGAATAGGGATGCTAAATCCAAGTTTCTTAATTAAAGATTTAGATCAATTAATTACCATTTTTAACTTTAAAAAGGTATATCAATTTTTACATATTCCACTCCAGTCTGGAAGTGATAAGATTTTAGACAAAATGAATAGAACCTATAAAATTGCTGAAATTGTTAATAAAATTGAAATTTTAAGAAAAAGCTTTCCACACTTAACAATATCGACCGATATTATATGTGGTTTTCCTGGAGAAACTGAGGATGACTTTTTAAAAACGATGGAATTAATAAAATGGCTAAAACCTGAAATTTTAAATATCTCTAAATTTACCCCGCGACCTGGTACGAGAGCAAAAAAAATGAAACAAATTGATGGAAAAATTATAAAGGAAAGATCCAATCACCTTTCAAAAATATTTAGAAACATTTTATTCAATTCAAATAAAGAGTGGGAGAATTGGGAGGGCGAAGTATTGATTCTTCATGAAGGAGAGAAGAATAATCAAGCTTTTGGAAGAAATTTTGCCTACAAAAACGTTTTTATAGAAGGTTTTAAAGGTAATTATGGAGATTTTACATTGGTTAATGTATATAAGGTAAAAGGTTTTAACCTTTTTGCAAAGGTTATTTAACTAAT
>JBHLPZ010000122.1:0-9705 GCA_048885325.1 Candidatus Odinarchaeota archaeon | reverse complement strand
TAAAGGCTCATTTTGGAAAATAATAGGGGTATTTGTTATAAATTTTATAATAATATTTACAATTAACTCCATTTTTCAGATGTTTTTGAACTTTATTATTCCAATTGATGATATGACTTATTCATCATGGTATAATCCTAGTAGTAGGAACTATGGAATGATAATTTTGTATGATTTATTCTTTAATAATTTCTTTAATATTCTCTTAGGTCCATTATTTATTTGTTTTCTCACAGTTTTATATACAACAGCAAAAGCTAAAAAAGTTACGATATCCCACTACAGAGAACAACCTATTTCAGTGAAATACCGCTACTCAGAGCCTGTAACACCGAGATTATATTCCGATAAAATGGAAACGGAAAAACCAAGATTAGACCATAGGTTTGATTCAGGTTTATATTGCCCGTTTTGCGGAAAATTTATGGAAAAAAAATTTGATAAGTGTCCAAATTGTAATGAAACTTTAGATTTTAATTTTTAATAATAAAGAAAGGAGAAAATGATGTATATCAACATTATAAAAAAATTTGATTTAAAAGCTGAAGAAGTTCATAATCCTGTTGTACTTATAGGCTGGCCTGGAATTGCCTTAGTTGCGAAATTAGCTATAACATCAATAAAAGATTCTATTAAGGCAAAGGAGTTCCTGAATATAGAATATTTTGATTTTCCTCCCAAATCAGATGTAGAAAAAGGTAAGCTAGAAATTCCTACTGCTGAAGTATATTTCAAATCTAGGCCTGGAAAAAAAGAAAATGATTTATTTATTTTAACAGCTAATTATCAACCTCAAACTCCTGAAGGAGTTTTTGAGTTTTCTCAAAAATTTTGTGAAGAAATGGATAAAATAACAGAAGGAAAAATCACCATGTATGTAAGTACTGGTGCAATGGTCTCAGATAAAATTAGAGATGAGCCAATGGTTCACGTATGTGGTACTGATCAAGAAGTAGTGAAATCTTTTTTAAAACAGAAAGATACAAAACTCATGGATGGGGGAGTGATAGCTGGAGCTAACGGGATTTTACCTGCTTGGGCAGGACAAAAAGGATTTGCCCCTGGAATTTGTTTATTAGCTGAAACATTACCCTTACCTATGATGTCTCTAGATCCTCGAGCTTCGAAAGCTTTAGTTACAATACTAAAAGATTACTTTAAAATTGAAATGGGATTTGAAGAATTAGATAAAAAAATTGAAGAAATGGAAAGTGTGATCGAATCCTATAAAAAACAAGCAGAACATTTCATGAAGGGTGTTCGAGAAGATAAAGAGCCAGATTCATACTTCCGTTAAAAAATTAGAAACTTTTCCAAAATATAATTTAATACATACGACTTTTATTAGATAAAACACTAAATCTAGTTCTTCTACTAGATTTGACAAATTTTTTACAAGAGATAACAATTTAAATTGTTATCAATTTTTATATCTAACAAAATTAATATTTTAAATCTATTAATTAGGAGATTCGTATGAAATTTTTCAAATTATTTGAATCTTTGAAAATTAATAATATGACTCTATCAAATCGTATAGTTATGCCGGCAATAAATCTCAATTATGCCAATGCTGGCTTTATTACCCAACAACTAATTGATTTTTACGTTGAAAGGGCAAAAGGGGGTGCTGCTATGCTTATTGTGGGGGGTTGTTATATAGATCTTTATGCAAAAGGACATCCTATGATGATTTCTATAGATAATGATAAATATATTCCAATGCTAACCGAATTAACTAAGTCTGTGCACAATGCGAGGAGTGATGTTAAAATTTGTTGTCAATTATACCACGGTGGCGCTTATACTTACCCACAAATAATTGGAAAAACACCCATTGCTCCCTCTGCAGTATATAGCAAATTTAGTAAAGCGACCCCTCGAGAAATGACTCTTGATGATATTAAAAATGAGCAACAAGCATTTGCAGAAGCAACATTACGAGCTAAAAGGGCTGGTTTCGATGCAGTTGAGATTTGTGCTAATGCTGGCTATTTAATGGATCAGTTTCTTTCGCCTTTAAAAAATAAAAGAAAAGACGAATATGGTGGAGATCTTGAAAATCGGATTAGGTTTCCAATAGAAACGATTGAACTAATGAGATCAAGTGCAGAAGATTTTAATATTGGTTATCGTATTTCAGGAGATGATTTTGTTCCAGGAAGTAATACTTATAAAGAAAAAGCAATAATTGCTGAAATATTAGGAAAATATTTAGATTATCTTAATGTAACTGGAGGGTGGCATGTTACAAAGACACCTCAAACCACTATGGACGTTCCCGAAGGATGTTATACTTATCTAGCGGAAAATATTAAGAAGCATGTATCTATTCCAGTTTTCGCTTCCAATAGAATCAATAACGCGGAATTGGCTGAAAACATCTTAATGGCTGGTAAGGCAGATGCAATTTGCATGGGCAGAACTCTGATAGCTGATCCTTATTTGCCGATGAAGGCAAAAAGAGGAGAATTAAGAGATATAATGAACTGTGTTGGTTGTAACCAGGGATGTTTTGATAGTATTTTTAAACTATCATCTGTTTCTTGTTTAAGAAATGCTAGAGCAGGAAATGAAGCTCGAACTGAGTTGAAACCTTTAAAGGAGAAGAAAAAAGTTATGGTAATTGGTTCTGGACCTGGAGGTTTGGAAGCTGCACGTGTAGCCGCAATGAGAGGGCATGAAGTACATATTTTTGAAAAAGAAGATAAAATTGGTGGGCTTATAAATATAATTTGGGTACCACCTGGTAGAAATGAATTTAAAAAAATGATTGAAAACTACACATATTGGATTCAGAAATATGGTATAACCGTACACCTGCAAGAAGAAGTTAATCTCGATAAAATCAAAGCTTTTAATCCAGATGTAGTATTTGTAGCTACGGGTTCAAAACCTATTATTCCACCAATTCCAGGTATAGATCGAGGAAATGTGTATTGGGCTAATCTAGTATTTAGTGGAGATGCTCCCATAGGAAAAAATAACGTTATAATTGGTGGTGGTGCGACTGGTATCGAATTAGCGATATACATAGCTAAATATGGTTCATTAAGTCGTGAAGCATTTGATTTTCTTACATTTTACAAGGCATTAGAGCCTGAAGTTGCTTTAAATATGCTTCATAGAGCAAGAAATAAAGTTACTGTTTTAGAGCAATTACCTAAACTCGGATCTGCTTTAGGAAAAACCACTAAATGGGTTATGTTAGATAAATGTGATGCATTAGGAGTTAAAATGCTTACTAGTGTAAAGATTACCGAAATTGGAGAGAATTTCGTGTCTTATGTGGATGCTAACGATACTGAACAGGTTATCAACGATGTTGATATGGTGTATTATGCAACAGGAGTAAAACCAAATGATAATCTTTACAAAGAATTGAAAAAACTAGAAACTTATAGTGTTGAAAAAATTGGCGATGCCAAAAAACCCGAAACTGTTATGGAGGCAGTAAGTAGAGGTTATACTGTAGGAAATCGTATTTAATTCACTATTTTGAATTTAGAATATTTCATTTTTTTATTTTTATAAAATTTATAAAATAGGAAATTAATTTTTTATTGATCATATTGGAAGAAACCAAATCGAATGTTCCTTTAAATGATTTAAAAAATGGGATTTCCTCCAAATTAAAAGATATTAGTGAGAAATCAAGAAATTATATCAAAGATGTAATAACCCTTATTAATAAAGAAATTGGGGTAAATAAGATTTTATCCATTATGTTGTTTGGAAGTCAGAGATCTGAGAAGAAACAAGAAAGGTCTCTGATATCTGATTGTGATTTACTTTTTATTTTCAAAAATCGAGTATCAAATAGGTATATTAGAGAAATTGAAAAATACTTAATTACTTTAGAAGTTAAACATAAATTTAAATTACCGAATTCTTCATTACTTAAGAATATCTTAGCAGTAATTCAATATTCAACTGGAATGTTTGTTAGTCATTTTTTAACAAAACAAAAATATTGGGAACAAGCTAATTTCCATAAAATATTTCATGTGAATAAAGTTTTTTCTGCGTTATTCGCCCCTCGAAATATAGTGTTAAGTAATGTTATTGATAATTGTACAATTCTTTATGGAGAAGATTTAAGAAAAATCATAAAACCTCGCATTAAGATTTCAATAAAAGAGATGTTTAAAAGCACGGTGATGAATTTATTTATTTCCTTTTTTGCTTTGATAATATTCCCTTTAAAAAAAGTTAATTCAATTAAGTACCAGCTAGAATCGTTAAAATGGACCCTAAGGACTGCAAATTATTACTGTTTTGAAGATACTGAAACGCTTATTAACATAATTAAAAGATTTATTTCACTTGATTCTTATATATCTCAAATAAAATCACAACAATTCTTTAATAAATTCCTCCAATTAAGGAAAAATCCTCAAAATACTTTTTATTTTATGCTACGATCTCCTATTAGAATTATTAAAATTCATGTTAAAGCAATCATTTATAAAAAGCTGGTTAAAAAGAATCTGTTAAAATCGCCAATAAAACATAGGAATCAAATCATCTCAGGTCGAACTTTCCCTATACAGTTTTAATTAGAGAAAATAAAAAGTTTTAATAATTTTAGAATTCTATAAATAATTATTAAGGATAAATCAAATGCTTTTTAAAATGGAAAGCAAGAGTATTGATATTAGAGAATTATTTTTAGATATTTTAGAAATAGTTAAGTTTGAACTTCGGTTTTATACCATTAAAGAGAGCCCGATGTTTGAGCGAATCGTGAAAACGAGAGTTTTCCAACAAAAACTTCAAAGACTTAAGGATTTCATCAATGCATATTTCGAAATAATGTATAAAGATGAAAATAGCCCAATTAATCAAGCCGCTCTTCGTGCTCAATTAGATAATATTGCAAGAATTACTAATTATTATAATGATTTATCGGACTTTTACAAAGACCATACAAAAACTCTTATCACCAAAGAGAAACTCCAGAGTCTAATAGATTACAGCCATATTGAAATATTATTCCTTATCTTTACCAATATCCTTGATTGGGAGCACTACAAAAGCAGTTTAATATTTCCGCATAATAAGACCAAAGAAAAGTTATTAAAAGAATTTCTGAATAAAATCGCAAGCTCTGATATAAAAAATGTTGAGGATTTAGTTGATCTTGAGCAATCAATCGAGAGTTTTGTAGCAAGCATCTAAATAATTCAATTTTAATTACTCTTTTTAAAATTTTTAATACAAATTCAAGACTTTTTGATTTTCAACATTCTCTTGTGAAATTCGGTCAAAAAAATTTTTATAGTCGAACTTGTATGTCTAGTAAGAATAGCAAATAATAGTTGGAACCATTTTCAGAATCTTAAATTCTGAAATCTATCAGATTATTGCATCATAATTAGGAATAATTTCAATGGATTGTATAGCTCAGATTATGGAATTTTATCACAATAAAGCAAAAAGTGCTCGCGATCCAGTTCAATTTAATAAAGTTTGCTTAAGCAATCTATTGATAAAGTTAATGAAAAATTTTAATGGTAAAGCTACACCAGAGGATAACCTCCAACTTCGTAATTGTTTGATTTTATTAATTAATTTGTTCTCAAATGATGATAGCCCTGATCACTATAATCAAAAAGGAAAAGGAAGCAAGGAACTCTCTGTTAAGGAAAAAGATTATTTTAAAGAACTTTTAGCCAGTGAATTTCTAAATAACTAATTCGTCATTAACTTGGATTTTATTAAAAAATCTTTAATTCTGCTTCTTTCCATTTATCATATTCATTAAAAATGGTATCAATTTTATCCAAAATCTTTTTTAATGTTTTTCTCGTTTCCTTGTTTTGACCAAATGTATCAGTTATTACATCATATAAATTAACTTTGAATTCTAAGGTAAGGTCAGAGATTTTTTCAAGGTCTTCTTTATTAATTCCATTTTCTTCCAATTGTTTAAAAATATCTTCAAATTCTTGTTTTAATCTATGGGTTGCTATTAATGATTTAGAACATTTTTCAAAAAATTCTTTCTCTTTTTCATAAACTAATTGATCTTCATCAGATAAATCAGAAGAACCATTAATCACTTCTAATCTTTCATTCAGAAGGTTTCTTACCCTTTCATAGGTCTTAATTGCATCTAAAATTTTAACCATACTCTTAACTAAATTATTCTTTCTTAATAGACGTGCTTCTATTATTTTTAAATTAGCATCTTCATAAAAAATCTGTAATTCTCCGAATGTGCTTTTTTCTCCTTCAGCGATTTTTAATATTATCTGTCTTAGATCTTCATTATACAGATTTTTTTCTTGCTGTGATAAATCATTACTTTCTAGTATTCTATAAATCTGATTTGCCATACTTTTTATCGAGGTTACTTTAACGTTAAGTTCACGGGCTTTGTGTTCAATATTGGTAATACTCCTAAATTCACCTTCTTTTTCACAGTAATTAAAAATTATAATAGCTTCCCCAATTAATTTATTAAATTTTTCAGGATTAGTCAAAATATAATACTTAGCATCTTGAACTTTTTGAATTGCTCTATCCATTTGAATTTCTAATTCGAAAATATAGTCTAATAAACCGACTTGTTTTCTTTCAGATAAAATCATCGATTTGGTGGTTAAATCCTTTCCAACACTCCGGCTAGCAAAAATCCAGAAAATACACGCCGGTATCCAAAAAAAGACTGAAATAAACATCATATTAAATATTCCACTATTATTAAATATACCATTTAAAAAAGAGATTAAGAAATAAGATACGAATAAAGTAAGTCCCTTTCCAACTTGTTCAGAAAGGTTTAAGAACGAAATAGACGTTCCTCTATGCTCGGGTAAATTGATGTCAATCATAACTGCATTTCTATTTGCTACTGGACCAGCAACTAGAATTGTACCAATCAGCCCAAAAATGAAATAATAAATATAATTAGGATATTTTGAAAAAATTTCTCCTAATGTTAAGAAAATATAGTTAGCAAGTTCAGATGTAGGAATTGGACTGGGATAAGTGATATTTAATACAGTTGAACTAACCGGCTTAATAAGAAGTAGTGTTACTAAATAGAAAGGAAAAGCACTGATCATACAAATCATTGCCAATCTTGTTCTATTCTTTTTATTTCTTCGAAATAATACATCTCCTAAATAGGATAAAAGCAAATTTCCAATGATATATCCAATACCTAATATCCCTGCTAAAATAGTAGCGGTTTGTAATCGAATTTGTAATGGTAATTCATTTAAATAGTATAAGGTTAACATTGAGGTCAGAAAATAAATAGTAATTGTTCCAGGAATAATAGAAAAAAAGCTTTGTAAGATGAGATATCGGTTTGTCTTTTTTTTTAAGATTTTAGATAAATCTTTTTTAGAAATTGTATAACTATATTCAAGATTTAATTCTTTTAAATCTAATAATTCAGCTTCACTTACACCGCGTTTGGGTATCTTAACAAAAAAAAGTAAGATTACGATGCCTATACTTATACCAGATAATAAAAAGAAAGGAAATCTCCATGTAAAGATTGGACCAATAAAAGATGATAAAGCTTGCCCAACCCCATTTGAGACTGAGCTTAAAATTGCTAAAGTCCCAAACCAACCGGATCTTTCATCAGGAGGAATAGCATCAGAAATGATTGAGTATCCTACTGGTAATACGCAACCTAAACCCGCCCCGCTTAACATTCTTGAGACAACTAGCATAACGTAGCTATTTGAAAAACCGGTTAAGCTCATTCCAAACGTCCAAGAGAATGCTCCTGCTAAGATAACCTTTGTTCTATCAATCCGATCAGTATAATAACCCCATAATAAAGAAAAAAAAGCGCTTACCAATACAAAAAAAGCATCTGGAATTGCTAATAATGCCTCTGGAATATTAAATTCTACCTGAATAGCCGCATAACTAGGGATTAGCATATTAGCACATGCTATTGATACAAATAGTAATAACATTACTAATAAAATTGGAGCTAAATCCTTCAGTTTAATTTTTGTTAGTTTAAAGCGTCCAATAAGCCTAGCCTTTATAAATTTATTATATTTAATAACGTTTGAGTATTAAAAAAGCTTTCAAACCGATAATTTTGTAAAGAATTCTCTTAATTTTGATAAAATTTGATAACAGGGAGATAAATTTATTCGATTATAGGTTAAGAAATTAATTATAGAGAGATATAATAATCTAATGCTGAATCTATGTGAATTTCTATAGTATCTAATAATTTTATTTTAGTGTCTTTTTGTTTTAATATCAATGGAAGCTCAGTACATCCTAAAATCACTCCATCTACTTCATAATTACTTATAATATCTAATAATCTTTGTTTACTTTCTGAATTAAGTATGCCAATAACTAATTCATCAAATATGATTTTATCTATTTCGTATTGCTCTTTATCTAATGGAGTTATTACCTTCATTCCGTATGCCTTGAATTCTTCTTGGTAAAAAGTAGATTTCATTGTAAATTTTATACCTAATAATAGCAATTTCCTCATATTTTCTCTCTTCGCCTTTTCTGCCGTTGCCTTTACTATACTAAGAATTGGAACATTTGCCCGATTCTTCAAATCTTCATAGACTACGTGAGGTGAATTAGCTGCCATGAATATAAAATCTACTCCCGCATTCTCTAATGAGTTTATTCCTTCCATTAAATATTGAATATACTTTTCTTTTTCATTTCCAAGCTCATAATCTATAACTTTCTGAAAACTTAGGCTAAATATAATAACTTCTGGATAAGAATAATTATGTTCCTTTTCGTAATATTTTTCCAAGAATAATTGGTAATATTTTAATGTAGATTCATATGACATTCCTCCAAGCAATCCAACCCTAATATTTCTCATCATTTTAACCTTTTCTAATATATTTTTTTAGTTAATAAAAGGTGGAAAAATAAAACAATAACTTTATATGTTTTTTTATGAATTTAATCTCTCTCTTTCTACATATTCTACCATACTATTCGTGAAATACTGATTTCACGTTATAATATATAGTCCTACATATCTGATAAATAAATATCTTGATATTACTCTTAAAATTTAAAAATCTAAAAATACAGCTATGATTCTTTAAGATATAGTGGAGCTGGGGGGATTTCCATATCACGGGTAAATTCCGTAAAGTATTGAACCCCCGGCCTTTCGCATGCCAAGCGAACGATCTTATGGAAAATTTAAATTTTTTCCACTAATCCACAGCCCCTTAGTGTTAAGAAAAGCCGACAGTAAGATAAACTAATCATTAATCTTAAAAAAAAATTATGGTTTTTAAAGTATTAAAAAAATAAATAAATAGCTATTTTGTTAATTGATACCTATGAAAAAAAATATTATCAATCTAAAAAAACTACTTGTTACAACAGTCCTAATCATTACTGTATTAACGCCGGTTTTCGGAATCAATGCTTTTTTCAGTCAAAATGCAATTTCTGGAGAAAATCTAAAAATTAATCTTAATTCTTTACATTTACCTTCGGAATTACAATCAAATTCAAAATCTTTTACTCAAAAATTAGATAATGATAAAAATATTTTTGATGAAGATTTAAATAAATACCTAAAAGATATTACTTTTGGACAAATCCTCGAAGAAAAAGTAAAAATAATATTATTATTTGATGATACAGTTGATAAATCAGAAAGAATTAACGCAATCAATTCAGCATTAGATAATTATGAAATAATTGCTAATTATAATATAA
>JBHLPZ010000121.1:0-9753 GCA_048885325.1 Candidatus Odinarchaeota archaeon | reverse complement strand
AAATTAAAAGGAGGTAAAAAAAATGAAAGAAATAATAATGTTGCATCAAAGTCAAAACACAAGTTGGTATAAACCTTGGAATAAACGATCTTTTGGTTTAAATATCATCGGATTCATGAGTATCGCTATTATAACAGCTATATTTACCGTGTTTTTTGACATTATAATGATAAAAATAGGATACATTTATTTATATTTTATAATGATTTTTCTGATGATGATAACATATTTTTTCTGTGTATATTTAAAGACAAAAGGCACAGCTCTTTTCTTTTTCGGACTATGTGGCATTATCGGAATTCCGATTGAAATTATAATAGAATGGCAGATGCAGAATGCTTTAAAGTCTCCATGGGGTGCTATATATTGGGCTTTAATTTATATTGCATATGGGTTGTCTATAGATCTCTCATTATGGTTGTTAAAACCTGCTAAAAATGAGAGAAAAGCAGTTCTATTTTCCTCATTAATCTTTTCAGTCAGCTTCGTCTTACTAAGTATTGTGTCTGGATTTTTTTACAAATCTGGATTTTCGATACCAGGTGTCGACGATTTTCTTACGTATGGATACTTTTTGATGCCATATTCAATCATTCAGGGAGTAATGGGGGGTTTCATAGGCTGGTACATTGCGAATTCTATACTTAAAAATAGAATTCAGAAGGAAAATTTAATTATGAAATAAAAAAAAATGGTGATAAATATAATGAGTGAATTAAGACTAGAATTTGATGAAGCATTGGAGTTATGTGAGCAAGTTCGCGCAAAGAATAAGAAAAAATCGATTTCTTTTAATAAATTATGGTGTTGGGGGTGTGCAAAGTTTACTAAAAATCCTGAGAAAAGATGTTTCGCAAGTGCTGAAGATGGAAGCAATACGGGATGTGTCCAAGTTAATAAATTATATAAAAAGCTGAAAAACCAATAATATAATTTTTTTTCCTTTTTTTTTTCCTTTTATTCAATAATCTAAAGGATTCTAGAATCTCGAAAATTTTAAAAGATGAGTTCTTTTAATAAAAAATTAATGTGATATAAATGAAGTTAAACAGGTTAAAATCAATAGTGAATCAGGTAATAAGAGAATCGTCTGGTGATTCAAAAGGATATATGGTGGATCCATTTTTTCATTATACTCCTGAAAATGAACTAATAATTGATTTAAAAACGGGCAAATTCACACCTGATTTGGAGGGAGATGATGTGGAGAGGTATTATAAATCTATTATCGATTGGTTTCATAATGTATTACCGAAAGAAGGTATCCCTATTGAACTTATAGATAAAGCAATATTAAAGATAAATCCTCAAGGTAAAGAATGCATAATTGAGGCTCAAGGACGAAAATTTACTTCTTTTTTAAAATTTTAACCTAGTATAATTCATTTTTGGGAAAATATCTAATATAGAAACTATAACCTTCGATCGATTTTATTTTATAAAGTGGTGTAGATGAAATTAAATAAATTATTAAAGATAGTTTTTAAAACCCAAGTTTTAATTTTTTGAATATAAAAGAATGAGAGTGATACAAATTACTTATGATAAAATTATTTTAATTACAGGGTCTACAGATGGCATAGGATATCAAACTGCTATAGAACTTGTTAAATCCGGTTATCATGTAATTGTGCATGGGAGAAATCAGGAAAAAGCGGAATTAACAATGCAAAGAATTGAAAAGATAACTAATAAAAATAATATAAGCAGTGTCTTTGCTGATCTTAATTCTTTCAATGAAATTAAAGAAATGGCAAGTGAGATATTTGACTGTTTTAATAAATTAGATGTGTTAATTAATAATGCTGGAGTTTATAAATCAAAAAGGCAAACAAATCAAGAAGGATTAGAAGAAACTTTTGTGATAAATTATATAGCACCTTTTCTTCTTACCAATCTTTTAATTGATTTGTTGAAAAAGGCGGAATCAAGTAGAATAGTTAATGTAGTGTCACGAGTTCAATCAAACCATTTGAATTTCAATGATTTACAATTTGAAAAAGGCTACAGTGGGGTAAAAGCTTATGCAAGATCAAAAACAGCCCTTATATTATTTACCTACCTCCTCGCAGATAAGTTGTATAATACAGGTATAACTGTGAATTGCCTTCATCCAGGAGTGATAAACACGAAATTATTAAGATCTGCATATGGATCAGGTGGCGCATCTTTATTAGATGGTGCTCAGACTTTAATTTTTGCTGCTCTAGCACCTGAAATCAAAAATGTAAGTGGAAAATATTTTGTGAATAATCGCTCAGAACCTTCGAAAGATATCACTTACGATAAAGAGATTCAGAAAAAACTCTGGAAGAGAACAGAAGAATTTATAAGGATGAAATTTGAAAATTTTTAAGTAATACCGGTATTTGTATGGATTAAACATTTTCAATGTCTATTATATCTTTGATTTCATAAAAAAAATAATAATTAGGTTACTTAACTATTCCATATCTCTTTGAATAATCAATTACTAACCGAACATATTCTTCAGACATAAGATTGCAAGAGATTATGAAGTCTGCCGAAGCTCGATTGCACGCTACAGGAATATTCCAAACCACTGCTATTCGTAATAGTGCTTTTATATCAGGATCATGTGGATGAGATTCAAGGGGATCCCAAAAGAAGATGATGAGAATCTGATGAGGAGCATCTGATCCTCAGTAATTTTCGCTCCAATTTGTTGATCACCTCCGAGAGGGCCGCTCAAAAAGTTTTCTCCTTAAGCCCTATTTGTCGACCAATTAATGATTAATTTATGGTATGGTTTTATTAAAATCTTCTTTAAGCTGATATGAAAATCAGGATGGGCAATATTAATCGATGCTTTTGCACTTTGACGTACTGTTTTTCCACGTAAATTGGCGATACCAAATTCAATAACAACATAATGAACATCATTTTGTGATGTGATTACGCTTGTTCCTTCATTCAATTTAGAAACTATTCGATTTATTGTTCCTTTTTTATTCAATGAGGGAAAAGTAATAATAGATTTACCTCCAGAAGATAAATTGGATGCTCGAACAAAGTCGACTTGAGTAAAAAACAATTTTTTATTTTGAAAAGTTTAACAATTTAAATTTGAAATAATAATAATTTCAAAATTGTATAAGCGAAATAAAAACCAATTAATAGGGTTCCCTCCCATCTTTTTAATGTTTTTTCACTCCATAAGAAATAGAGTGTAAGAAATAATGCCACTAATAGAACGGGAACATCAAAAACCAGAATTATCATAGGAACATTAAAGCTAATTATTACTGCTCCTGCTCCTGTAGCTAATAAAATATCACAGATATTGGAGCCCAATATATCTCCTATAGCAATTCCATATGATTCTCTCCTTATTGCGGTTAAGTCAGCTATCAGTTCTGGCAAACTTGTACCGAAGCCGACTATTAAGATTCCAATTACATTCTCAGGAATATTGAATTCTCTAGATATGTCATGAGCTGTTAATAATGTGATTTCTGCTGCGAATAATAAAATAAAAAGACCAACTAAAAAAATGCTAACATCTTTATATAATGATGAGGTTTTATGAGGGCTCTCAATGGGTTCAATGCTCATTGAGTCTAAACCTTCTTTTTCAAGCAATATATCTTTCGATTTAATTTTCATTAGACGTTTTTCACTCCAAATTACTAATGATAGATAAATGAAATATATGATTATCATTATTAGGGCTTCTAACTGAGTAAGCATTCCATCAAAAGAAAAAACAAGAAAAATTAATATTGAAATTAAGAGCATAGGTCCTTCTCTTCTTAATTCCCACTTACTAACAAAAATAGGTCTACTCACTGCTAAAATTCCTATTATTAAAGTAATTTGAGTCAAAAACGATCCAATTTTGTTTCCAATTACAATTCCATCAATATTAGGATCAATACCCAAAATCTTATCAAAACCACCCGTTATACTAACAGCAATTTCTGGCAAACTGGTCCCAATCGATAATATCGTCAATCCTACCATTATATGACTAATATTGAAACGATCTGCAATATTTTCTAGACCTATTATTACACATTTAGCACCAAAATATAAGCCAACAAATCCTAATATTAGAAAAATTATCGCCAATATAAACATAGCTTGTTATTAAAGATAAGCTTGGATATAAAGTTTTATTATTAGAATCAATACTTTAGGATTTTATTACTATCAATTTTATGAATTTTTGATCTGATGGAAAGAGGTTCTTTTATCCCGTGAAGATTTTATAGGAATCTTCTTTTAGTTGATCGCGAAAATTAGGATGAGCAATATTTATCAAAGCGTTTGCTCGTTGACGCCTTGTCTTTCCACGTAAATTTGCAATACCATATTCGGTAATTACATAATGAACGTCATTACGTGAAGTGGTTACACATGATCCTTCTTTTAAATTAGAAACGATTCGACTAATTGTTTCTTTCTTATTTGATGAAGGCAGAGCAATAATAGATTTACCTCCAAGAGATAAACTTGACGCTCGAACAAAATCTACTTGGCCTCCGACGCCTGAATATTGTTGATAGCCAAGTGTATCTGCACAAACTTGACCATGCAAGTCTACTTGCAGGGCAGAATTAATAGATATTAGGTTATTAACCTTTCCAGCAACCATAACATTATTAGTATAATCTACAGGATGCATTTCAATATTACTGTTGTTATCAACAAATTTATAAAGTCTTTTTGTACCCATTAAGAATGTGGCAATAAACTTGCCAGGATGCAAGTTATTATATTTATTTGTTATAACACCTTTTTCATATAGTTCTACTACTCCATCAGAAAACATTTCGGTATGAATTCCTAAATCTTTCTTTTCTTGAAGAAATTTTAACGCAGCATCAGGAATTCCACCTATTCCTAGTTGAAGATTAGCCTTATCTGGGATTAATGAAGCAATATTACGACCGATTTTTTCTTCAACCTCCGTAATTTTTGGAAGAGAGATTTCTATTAAGGACCTGTCAGACTCTACAATATAATCGATATCTGAGATATGAATATTCGCACCTCTGGTTCGAGGCATTTGCCTATTTACTTCAGCAATGACTACTTTCGAGGACTTTGTAGCTTGCACGGTATAATCCACAGATACTCCATAACTCATGAAACCGTGTTCGTCTGGAGGAGAAAGTTGAATAAGTGCGATATCTACGGGCAAAATGTTATCTCTAAAAAGGCGCGGAATTTCAGAAAAATATATTGGAGTATAATCAGCTCTTCCCTCCCTTATTGCTTGTCGTGTTCCCGTTCCTGCAAATAAAGAATTATGGCGGAAATGTGGTTCCATTTCAGGCAAACAATATTTACATTCTCTAAGAGGAACCATATGAACGATTTCAACATTTTGGAGGCGATCTTTTTGTCTTACAAGTTCATCTACTAAAACAATAGGTTCCCCGGCAGCATGTCCAAATACTACTCTGTTTCCAGATTCTATATTTAAAATTGCTTCCTCTTTTGAAGTACATTTTTGAGAATAATCATCTTTCCAATCCTTCATATTAATTACACCATATACTTATAAATATTGTATCACCTATTCATAAACTATTATCTTTTTAAAAATTCGATCACTTTCTGGGTCCAAAGCTTAAGCTCTTGAATAATCAGACCATGGCCTGTATTCTGAAATAACAACAATTCGGCGTTAGGAATTTTTTCAGCCAGAATTTTTGCATTCTCAGCTGGTAATATTCTATCTTCTGTTCCATGCAAAATTAAAGTTGGAATATTTATTTTTGATAATCTATCATAAGTTTCAAACACATCAACGTATGCTGATTGGCCTTCAAAACCTTTGGGGGCTGGAGGATGAGCCATATAATTTTCGATAACTTTTTCAATAATGTAAGGATTTCTTTTTTTATAATCCTCAGGAAATAAAGAATTAGTGAGTATTCGGGCCATTTTTTCGAATTTACCTTCCTTCATAAGAAATAACATCTTTGGGAATGGATTTTCTTCGGGGATAGGAGTAACAATCCCATGAGAAGGACCACACCAAGAAGAGGTGAGTATCAATTTAGTCACTCTATTAGGGTAATTAAGTACTAATTCTTGGGCTATACAACCTCCCATTGAGAAGCCTAACAAATAAGTTTTCTCAATATCCAAAGCATCCATTAGACCGATCGTGTCATCAGCCATCATTTTGGCAGTATAATTTCCATTTGGGATATCAGTTCTCCCTGCACCTCGATTGTCAAATAATATCGTTTTAAAAGATTTAGAAAATTGCTCAATACTATACGGCGCCCAGCTATCTAATGAACTGCCAAGTCCACGAATCAAAATAAAAGGATTTCCTTCCCCATAGATCTCATAATAAATATTAATATCATTAACTTTAACTTTTGGCAATGTATTTTTCACATAGAGCTATTTTTTCATGTATAAGGCTTTAATATAATTATTTTTAAAAATTTTTTGTTAAATAATATAATTGTCTATTTCAATAATTTTTTAAATTATTCCATTTAACTAATATAATAACCAAGCTAATATTTAGGGTGAATCACACGAAACTTTATGAAATCTTGAACCAAGTTCCAAAATATAAAGAGTTCATGACGATTTCTGAATTAAATGATTCTAGCAAAAAGTTAGCACGCAATTTCACATATGTAGATTTAATGGAAATTGGAGAATCACGAGAGGGGCGAACAATTTATTGCCTTAAAATTGGAGAAGGCAATGAAAATGCACTTCTTTTTGCATTTCCACATCCCAATGAACCAATAGGGAGCATGAGTCTGGAGTTCTTATCATGGTTTTTAGCAGAAAATCCTAAATTTACACAAAAATTAGGCTATACATGGTATTTAATTAAAGCAATTGATATTGATGGTGCGATTCTTAATGAAGGATGGTTTAAAGGAGAATTTTCTCCATTAAAATATGCTAAGAACTATTATAGGCCCTCACCCTTTGAACAAGTTGAATGGGCATTCCCAATCACCTATAAGAAACTCAAATTCGAAACTCCGCTATTAGAGACTCAAGCTTTAATGCAATTGATAAATGAAATAAAACCTAAGTTTATGTATAGTCTTCATAATGCGGGTTTTGGGGGAGTATATTTCTATGTATCTCGAGAGGTTGGAAATTTATTTGTTGATCTCGTTAACTTTGTTAAGAGAGAACATGTACCATTGCATTTAGGAGAACCTGAAGCTCCCTACATAAAAAAATTATATGATGCGGTCTTCCAAATGTTTGGTGTCCAGGAGATGTATGATTTTAATGAAGCTAATGGTATAGAGAATCCTCAAGAATTTATGAAATGGGGCACTTCCTCATATGATTACCTTAGAAGTATTGCTAGTGAAGATAGCTTTACTTTTGTTTGTGAGATGCCCTATTTCTACAACCGATCTATAGAAGATACCTCTCTAACTAAATTTAACAGAAGAGATCTTCGTTTACAATCATTAGAATACATGATAAACATTGCTAAACATTCTAAGAAAATTTTTCGGCATATAAAGAAATTTTGCGATAAATCTACACGATTATACAGCGCAGTGGAAGGTTATAGTAGAATATTACGTCCGGAACTTGAAGTACAAATTAATGATGCAAAAACTTCCCCCATATATGAGGGTAAAGCAACAGTTTCTCAAGCCTTTGATTCAAATATCTCAAGTAGATACTATAGTTTACTTACAATTTCAATGATAACAAGATTATGTCAAGAAGCTATTTCTAATCACCCAGACAAGGAGATAGAGATAACTAAAATTAAAAGTGATTTAGAAACGTGGATTGAACAAAAAATCAATGAATTATTAAGTAATATTAAGTTTGAAGTTATTTCCATCCAAAAATTAGTCCGCATTCAAATTGGAAGTGCCTTTATTACTTTAGAAAACTTATCAAAGAAATAATTTATAAAGATAAAGACTAATATTACAAATATTAACATCTATTTCACTAAAGTAAATAATATAAAAATTTAAGGTTTAATCGAATGAAATCCGAATTTGAAAAGAATTTAGAAAAATATGCTGAAGTTATATTAAAAGTTGGTCTAAATTTACAACCAAAACAGCGGCTACTTATCGGAGGGGCTACTATTAGCTATGATGGTATCTCTTTTGAAGCAGCTCCGTTGGTACGGATAATAGCAAAAAAAGCTTATCAAATGGGAGCCCGATTGGTTGATGTAATATGGGGTGATGAGCAGTTACGCTTGATTCGATTCCAATACGGTCCTGAAAAATCACTTAATGAATATCCAAAATGGAGAATAGATGCGAGACTCGATATTTCTCAAGCAGGAGATGCGAATCTTCACATTAAAAGCCCGAATCCTGATTTATTGAACGATGTGGATCCTAACCTGATTTTAAAATTTCAACTCCCTTTACAAAAGCAACTCAAACCCGTATCAAATCTTATTACTCAATATGCATTAAACTGGTTAATAATTTCAATACCAAACAGGGTTTGGGCAGAGAAAATATTTCCAGACATTCCTTCAAATGAGCGAATTCAGAAATTATGGGATATTATATTTAAAATTTGTCGAATAACTGAAAAGGATCCAATTTCTGCTTGGCAAAATCATAATAAAAACCTTCAGAAGCGATGTAATTATTTAAATCAAAAACAGTACAGAGCACTAAAATTAACTTCTCCAGAAACAGATCTAACAGTTGGATTGCCTAAAGGTCATATCTGGCATGGTGGGAGTGTAACATCACAGAGCGGGATTATTTTTACACCAAACTTACCTACTGAAGAAATTTTTACGCTCCCACATAAAGATCGGGTTGATGGGGTTGTTAAGACTACTAGACCCGTTTTCTATCAAGGAAAAATTATTGAAGATTGCATTTTTAAATTTTCTAACGGGCGGATAATTGAGGCACAAGCTAAGGTTGGCGAAGAAATTATACTTAAAACAATTGACATAGATGAAGGAGCTCGAAGATTAGGAGAGATTGCCTTAGTACCTAATAGTTCTCCTCTATCACAGGCAGGGCTACTTTTTTACGATATTTTACTCGATGAAAATGCTTCAAATCATATTGCTGTAGGTCAAGCTTTTAGAAATTCGTTAAAAGATAGTAAAAAATTGACAGATGAAGAGTTCATGGCTGCTGGAGGTAATAATAGCATTATCCATCTTGATATGATGATTGGTTCGGGAGAAATGAATGTGGATGGAATACTGGAAGATGAAACCGAAGAACCAGTAATGCGAAATGGAGAATGGGCTTTTGATGTGTGAGTTATTTTTTAGAAATTAATGAAGAATAGTTTATTAAGTTATCACAAATTCATCTATTTTTTTCCATAAGAGTTTTCGCTTTAGAAGAGAGTGCTGGGGCGAACTTTGGTTCAATTTCTAATGCTTTATCGTAGCACTTAAGAGCTTCATCATAATTTTTAAGTTGATGATATGCCCAACCTTTATTTGTCCAATAATCTGGTCTATTTGGTGCTATTTCCAAAGCTTTCTCATAACTAGCTATTCCTTCTTCAAACCTAAATAAGTAACACAAATCGTTTCCTTTATTATACCATGCTGCGGAATTGAATGGCTCTATTTTTAATACATTCTCAAAGTTTCGAAGAGCACCGTAATGATCTCCTAATTCTGAAAGCGAATTTCCCTTATTAATTAATGCTGTCGTATTATTAGGTTTGAGTTCAAGTATTTCATCATAAAGTTTAATGGCTTCAGAAAAGTTTCCTGATTTGAAGTGATCTTTCGCTTCATTTAAGAATACATTGATC
>JBHLPZ010000120.1:0-9758 GCA_048885325.1 Candidatus Odinarchaeota archaeon | reverse complement strand
ATTTATTAGTAAAAATTATTGCTAAAGACGAAAAAAATCTCTGGAGATTTATTAATGATGAAATTAAAATATTAGATGGAATTCAACATCCTATTAATGTATCAAGTTTTATAGATATTTTTAAAATGACTCATAAACTAAAATTTAATATTCAAAAAAATAGACAAAATTTCTAATCTCCTTCTCTTTTTTTTCTATGTTTTATTTTTGCATCCATACTATTTTCTTTTTTAATTTGTTTAGAAGAAGGTTTTGAAAAATTATATTTTAGATTATCCAATTTAATTCTATTTTCCCGGATATCATTAATTTTAACCTTCATTGATTTTAATATATTTTTGGATGACATTAAATCTCCAATAGAAAAAGTTATGGGAAAATACCTCTTAATTCGATTGCTCTTGCCAATCTTGAAATTGCAATCATGTAAGCAGCTGTGCGTAGAGTGACATTTTCTTTATTAGATAATTTATAAACATCATTGAATGCGCTAACAAGAATATTTTTTAATTCTTGATTAATTCTATCCAATTTCCAAAAATAACTATGAATATCTTGAATATATTCAAAGTAGGATACACATACGCCTCCAGCATTAGCAAGTATATCAGGTACTACTATTATCCCCCTTTTCTCCAAAATATTATCTGCTTCTGGAGTAGTTGGTCCATTAGCACCTTCTAATACAATTCTACAATTAATTTTATCAGCATTTAATCGTGTTATTTGATTTTCTATTGCTGCTGGGATTAAAATATCACATTTAAGTTCGAGTATATCTTCATTAGCGATAAATTTATAGTTTTCATTTTGAAAATCTTTTAAATAATTATTTTTATCTCTCCATTCCAATAATTCTTTAACATTTAACCCTCCTTCAGCATATAAACCTCCAGTAATGTCCGAGATCGCAATAATGTTACATCCTTTCTCATATAATATATTGGCTATATTTCCCCCCACATTTCCAAATCCTTGGATAACGATATTCTGGGCTTTTAAATCTATATTTAATTTATTACATAAAGCCTCGAGAACAAAAAATAAACCCATTCCAGTGGCAGTTTCTCTCCCAACTGAACCTCCTATTTCTATTGGTTTTCCTGTCACTACTCCAGGAATTGCCCTCCCTTTATGCATAGAATAGGTATCCATAATCCAAGCCATAATTTGAGGATCTGTATTAATGTCTGGAGCGGGAATATCCATATCAGGACCTATGACATTTATAATTTCTGCTGTAAATCTCCGAGTTAGTCTTTCTAATTCCCCCTTTGATAAATTTCTGGGCTCAACACATATACCTCCTTTTGCACCTCCAAGAGGTAAGCTCAATAGACTACATTTCCAAGTCATCCAGGTAGCTAGAGCTTTAACTTCATCAAGATTAACATTTGGAGCAAATCTAATACCTCCCTTACCAGGACCCCGAATTGTTGAATGTTGTACTCTATATCCTTCAAAAATCTCTAAATTTCCATTATCCTTTTTAATTGGAATTGAAACAATTAGAGAACGTTCTACTCTTTTGAGATATTTTCTAATATTATTATTTAATCCCATCCTTTCAGCGACAATGTCGATCTGTGTTTTTGCCATTTCAAATGGATTTATTTCTGGTATTAATTTTCCTTCTACGCTCTCAGCTACATCAATTTCACCAGATATGTTTGCAGATTCCGGATATAACAATTTTATATGATCCTTTTTTTTATTTTCTAACATTTTCGAATAAAATTCAGTTTACTTTTTTTCATTATAATTGATTAGATTGTATCTCTTCATTTTATATATATTATTTAATGTTTATAAATGTGCCGAATAAAATCCCGCCCTTGCTATATTTGAGCGAAGCGAGTTCGCATTAAGGGGATTTGAATGAATTCCATTCGACGTAATATTCTAGTTTATATGTGGGATTATAAGTATAAATGAAAAATACAGATATTCTACATAGAGAATGGACATTTCTTGAAAATCAAAGAAATTATATTAATAAGGTTTGAAAAAACATAACCTTTAAATAACAAATTATAATTATATTTAATTATATTTAATGATAATTAATGATATTTAATTAAAAATTATATACATAAAAAATGAAAAGTTGGGAAATTGGAAAAGAAGCACGTGAATTAGATGAAATGCCAATTTCAGAAAGATTAAGAGTAGAAAGACGTTCTATTAAAAAAATTACTGTTGCGTTATTATTTTATTGTATCATTATGGTTTTATTTTACTTTTTATTATAGGGTTAAATAAATGGAATTAATCTTAATTATAATTTTATTAGCATTTTTATTTGAATCAATGGATTCTATGGCAGGTATGGGTTTTGGCACAGCTTTATCACCTTTACTCTTCTTATTAGGTTATACCCCACTTCAAATTGTTCCAACTATTCTAATTTCAGAAGCAATAACAGGGTTTATAGATACTTTTTTCGATCATGAATTTAAAAATATTCACTATTCTTTCCGTCCTTTAAACGATGCCACCAAAATTGGGCTTATAATGGCTTTCTTTGGTTGTTTAGCTATATTTATGTCAATTCTTTTAGGTTATTTTGCTTTAAAATTAAATGATATTATAATTAAAACCTATGTTGCAATCTTAGTTATTTTTATGGGTATTTCAGGGATTATAAGAGTTAAATTAAGTAAAAAGGGGCGTTCAAAAACATATCCTAAACTACTATTTGGATTTTCAGTAATTGCAGGTTTTAATAAAGGAATTGGAGGAGGAGGATATGGACCAATTATTACTATGGGGCAAATATTTTCTGGTGTTTATGAAAAAAGCGCGACTGCAATTGTATCATTTGCTGAATCAATTGTCTCATTTGTGGGTATTTTAACATTTTTTTTAATAAGCTTTGCAGGTATTGAAATAGATCTTATTCTACTACCATCATTATTTACAGGAGGATTTTTTGCCGCTCTTTCTGCTCCTTATTTAGTAAGAGTTGTACCTAATAAAATCTGGAAATATGTTATCCCTCTATATGCAATTGGAATTGGAATATTTTCAATTATAAAGATCTTTGTTTTATAGCTCTTACTATCGTCTAAAGTTTTCAATATAAGAAGAATTCAAACATTCGACGCAAAAATCTAGTTTATATAAATAATTGTTAAAAAAAAAGAATAAATTAATGAGAGATTTTAATTTCCTCTCTGAATATAATTTTTTTTGCCTTTTCAAACGCATATTTATAATCAAAAATTATCTTTCCTTTCGTATCTGCTGCTTCCTTTAAAATTGACGATTCAACCTCTGATTTAAGACGACCGATTGCTAGTGCTCCAATTCCAAAAATAGTAGGATATATTTCTTTATTATTATCTTTAGGTTTTAACCCCTCAATTCCGTAAGGTGGAACTAAATTAATATCCACTACTAATTTATTTTTTAACTTGATCATGACTTCTTTCGATAATATTTGAACGCCTACGGCTGCCAAGCACCAAATAATATCTGCATCTTCAACAACTTCAAATATCTGATCCTCTTCAATAGCAAATACGCCTTCGATTGAACCACCTTCTGTTCCAACTTTATCTGATAATTCTTTTGCTAAATCTTTAATAAACTTTTTGCTTGATTTATTCCATGTCTCTACAATATAGGTTCTAGATTTTAATTTTGCTGATAATAATGCTGCGATTCTAGCTACTGGTCCTGCTCCTAATATTACGACTTTTTTACCTTCTAAATCTTCAATTTTATGTTCTTTAGCAAATTCTATAGTTTTTGCTACTATGGAAGAGGCTGTAGTATGTGAACCTCTATAATCAATAATTATTGGGCATTCAAAAGGGGGAACCAAAGAACTTATAACTTTTTTAGCAATCTTTTCTCCTTCCTTTACATTAGATCCGCCTATGAAGAATGAAGTAGGGGCACCAGGTTTTCGGGAAAATATGGCATCTTGTACTAATTTTGGTACTTGTTCGGCTGTTAATTTACTTATTGGAACAACGATATCAAATCCAGCATCATAGGCCATATTAATATCAAATGGTGAAGCATTTTCATCAGTATCAAAAAGATAACAGATTTTTTCTTGTTTTTCCTTTTTCTTTACTTTTAAAGGAGTTAAATTAATAATAGACTTATCGAGAATATTTCTGATCGAGGAATTTTCAATATTATTTGCAAATTGGGCTTCTCTTTTGATTTTAATTTCCATGATATCTATTCCTAATTCTTCAGAATATTGCCTAATTCCATCAAAGTGCCGGATATCACAAATATGGAAAGCTACTATATTTTTACTATTATAATTTCTAGCAATATCCATAATCTTCATCATCATCCATGCTTCTCTGACTTTAAACCTTATTTCATTTTCTTGCTTATTATATTCTTGCTGTAAATATTGCTTCCATAAAAGAGCTCTTTGAAATTCATAATCCTTTTCTGGAGAGGTTTTCCCTGATTCCATATAGTTGCCAATAAAACTTTTCAATTGTTTTATGAGATTTCTAGATCCATCAAAATTTGCATTAAGATAATCTTCCGCATTTTCAGATATATCAATCTTTCGATAAGATATTTGATATTCATTAAATAGTACTGCTATTGGATCTTCCTCTGAAATTACCTCATCCCATCTACTACCTTTTTCTTCAACTGCAAAATCAGGATGATATTTATCAATAAGATTTTTAATTAGATCGAGATACTCTTTTGAAATTAAATGTAGATTCCACGCTAGATCATGTTTTTTATCTGCTGGTCCTTCAAACCACCAATCAATTGGGAATTCACTTTCAATTAATACTAATTTTAAACTTTTTTTTTTTAAAGGTTTTAACTCTAAAACTTCCATTAATTAATCTCCTCTTGTTTTATAATTAAATAGGGTATATTATGAAAAATATTCAATTCATAAACTATTGCTTCTATATGAAGCTCTCTTAATTGCTTAATTATTTTTGAAAGAGTTCTTTCTTGAAAAAAATGAACAAGAGATAATTCTTCATTATTATATGATCTTATTATATCTAAAATTTTTTTAACAATCCATTGTGGCCTTATTTTGGTTTCTAGAATATCTTTTTCCTGGATAACTTCTTTTTTAAGAACATCAATCCAAGATTTAAGATTTAATCCCTTAAACGAATTTTTATCATCCATATTCCGATATTCGGTTAATAACTCGTTAATTTGCTCTTCTTTCTCGATTATCTCTTCAAAAAGGTACCCATGAGCATACTCGGGCATATCTAATAAGTAATATTTAACATTTAAAGCATTTAAGACAATTGAAAGACTAGAACTTTTAAATGTTTTAAAATTTTCATTGTTTATTTCCACTGTAATTATAGAAATATTACTATTGTGTATTAATCCCTTTAAAGTATCAATATCATTTAGTTCAGAGCTAATACTATTTTTATCTATTAAATATATAGTAATTTTTTTATCGTTTATTGGTTTTAATTCTAAAACTTCCATTTTAATTACCTTCCTTTTTTTTATTATTAATATATCTCAATGGAACTATTATAACATCATAAGATGAACCCGTTCCATCCTTCTGAGCTATAAGATTAATTCCAATTATATAAAAATCTGATTAGAATTTAAATAGTTTGATAAGAATAACTTCTTTTATTTTGACAAATTAAATTTTCAAAATTTATTTTTAATGATTCTTATTTTCATTACAAATATTAAGCAAATTTCTTCATTTTTCAACAACCAATCTTTTTTAAAAATTTGAATTGAAAAAAATATTTGTCAAATTTTCTGACAAAAAAAAAATTTAATATTTTAATATACGAATAGATTGGTTCATTTTGAATTAGATATTTTTTATCCAAAACAATAAAAGAATTAACAATTCTGTTAAAAAAAATTAAGCTCTTTAAAAAATATGAAATAATTCAAAATTAAAAATTCTTATATAAACAAAATAAAGAAAGAATCCATAATGTTGTGTATTCTGAAAACCCATGCTATGGGGTAGTTTCCTCTCAACTAACGTTTTTTTAAGAGGATCATTCATTTTCAGATTATGTTTGAGAGGGAGTTAAAGCTTCAATTTTTTTCCAAATAAGTTCAATAGAATCAATATATTCTTCCTTATATTCAAGTTTAGTACTACAAATCCCTTTTATCTCTTCAATAATTTGTTTATCTCTGTAATATTTTAGGTCAATTGCCCTAGCGGGACATGATGTTACACAAACTCCGCAACCTTTACATTTTAAATCGTCTACTTCAGCTATATTTTCTCCATTAATTTTTATTGCCTTATAATTACATATCTTTTCACATCTATGGCAACCCATACATAGATTTTCATTTACTTCAACGATGAGTAATTCTTGACTTATTGTGTCTTTAGATAGTAAAATAGATGCTTTACTTGCTGCAGCTAATGCAGTTGATACGGAATAAGGGATATTTTTAGGTCCAGTAGCACAGCCGCATATATAAATACCTAAATTATTTGTTTCTTGAGGTTTTAAACATCCATGAATTTCAGTTAAGAATCCATTCATATCTTTAGCCAAACCTAATGTTTCAATAATTTGTGCTGCTTTTTTAGAAGGGACCATACCTGTAGATAATACAACTAAATCGGTATTCATGGTAATGAAATCATTTGTTAAAGTTGAAGAAGCTGTAAGTTTTAATTTCTTTGTAGTAGCATCTTCTCGAATGTCTCCTACTTTTCCACGAATCATCATTATCCCCATTTCTCTCGCTTTTCTATAATATTCTTCATTTCCTTTATCCCACGTCCGTATATCTATATAAAAAATAACAATTTCTATACCAGGATATTCTTGTTTTAACAATTGAGCATTTTTAAGCGCAACATTACAACATACTCCTGAGCAATAGGGATTCCCTTTTAAAGATCTTGATCCCACGCATTGAATCATAGCTACTGTTTTGGGGATTTTCCCATCAGAAATTCTATACACATGACCACCTGTTGGTCCAACTGGGCTTAACATACGTTCTAACTCTATTTGAGTAATAACATCGGGATATATACCGTATTTATATTCATTTTTTTTCATAATTGGATATTCATCCCAACCTGTGGCAATTATTACTGCACCAACTTTTAAATCAACATATTCTGAGGTTTGATCTAAATCAATAGCTTCTGCGGGACAAGACCTTTGACAATTTTTACATTCTATACATACATTCTTATCAATTAAAGCAATTTTGGGCACCGCTTGAGGAAAAGGTATGTAAATCGCATTTCGTTCTCCAATATCTCTATTAAATTCGTTAGGTACTTTTATTGGACATTTTGTTGTACATAATCCACACCCTGTACATTTATGTTCATCAATAAAACGAGGTTTTTTGTGTATTTTAACATCATAATTCCCTGGGATTCCCTTGAATTTAATAACTTCACTAAAAGTAAATAATTTTATATTTGGATGTTTTGAAGCACTAACCATGATAGGTGCTAGAACTCATATTGCACAATCGTCCGTAGGATAAATTCGATCTAATTGTGCCATCTTTCCGCCAATTGTGGCTTCTTTTTCGACTAAATATACATTTATTCCGTGATTTGCCAAATCTAATGCAGCATTCATTCCTGCAATACCAGCACCGATAACTAATGCTGATTTTTCTATTGATATTTTTTTGTAAGGTATAATTTCTAATTCTCTGGCTCGATTTATTCCTGCTTGCACCAACCTTATAGCTTTTTCAGTAATCCTTCTTTTATTTCCCGAATAAGTAAATGAGCAATGCTCACGAAGATTAACCATTTGAAAGTAATAAGGATTTAATCCTGCTTGAGCTAAAACTAATCGATAGGTGGATTCATGGATTTTTGGTGTACAGGCTGCAACAACTACCCGATTTAAATCTAATTCTAAAATATCATTTTTAATAATATTCTGTCCTGGATCACTACAAGTGAAATCATTTACTTTTGCAACAATAACGTTGGGTAATGCTTCAACATAATCTCTAATAAGATCACAATCGATAGAAGCGCTAATATTAACTCCTCATCTACAAATATAAACTCCAATTCTCACCATGGTCTGTACTTCAGACATTTAACTCACCTATTTACACATCACCAATTAGTAAATTTATGAAAATTACAGAAGAAAAATGTGTAAAAGCATAAAATGCTTTTTTCATCTCCTATTCCAATAGAAAAATGGTTTAAATTAAATTTAAAAAATATGATAAGAAAAATTTTAATTAATTTGACAAAATTTTTTGTCATTTCATTAATTAAATGTACGGACTTGATCTTTGTATGATCGGTTTCTGACAGCATACCTATCGTTTATGGGATTATTATTAAGGTTTTTATAACATTTAATTGATCATATATTGGCATGTAATATTGAGGAATGATCATATTTATATATTATGACAACAATATTAATCATAGAGATCATTTAGTTAATCAAAATAATCATAATAATTTTTAAGATTAATAATAGAATTAGGTGATTATTAAAAATGAAAGTTAAAATTTTTCAAGATTTAATCAAAGAGGTTCATGAACTGGGGATCTGTCAACAATGTGGCGGCTGTGTGAGTTTTTGTAATTCAATAGAAAATGAAGTAATTGGTTTTAAGGAACCTAATACACCTCCAGAATACATAAACAAAGATAAATGCCTTGAGTGCGGTATTTGCTATTTTATTTGTCCACAGACACATGTTTTAGATGAAGATCTTAATAAAACTTTTAATTTCTCAGACTTTTCACTAATGCCTCTTGGTTTTGTAGAAAATATTTATTCATGTCAATCAATGGATAAAGAATTTTTAAAATATGGAACAGATGGTGGCGTTGTAAATACAATTATAAATTATTTAATAGAAAAAAAAATTATTAATGGAGCAATTGTAGCAAAAGCAAAATCACCTTTCTCTCGAGAAGCTACTATCGCAAAAACTAAGAAAGACTTAATCAACGCATCAGGTACAAAATTGAATATTTCTCCACAACTAGATACAGTACAGAAGTTTCACACTTATACAAGTTCATTACCAAAATTAAAACACTATAAAAACAATAAGTTAGCATTTGTTGGAACCCCATGCCAGATTTACACAATTAGATGTATGCAAAGTTTAGGGATAATACCATCAGAAAACATAGAAATTTGTCTTGGTTTATTTTGCTACGAAAATTTTATCTTTGATAGAACAAAATTGGCACAATTTGAGAAACAATTTAAAATTAAGTTCAAAAATATTAAGAGAATAAACATTAAGGAAAATTTAATCATTGAATTAAAAGATCATGAAGTGCCCCAAAAAAAGATTCATGTGCCTTTTGAGGAATTAACTGATTATATGCGCCCCGCTTGTGGGGTTTGCAATGATTTTACTAATATATATGCTGATATCTCTTTTGGAGGATTAGGTTCTCAAGATAAATTTACAACCGTAATAACTCGAACTAAAAGAGGAAAAGACATAATTGATAGGGCAATTAAAACAGGGATAATTAAGTGTTTAAGAATGGATAAGATCACTAAAAGTAAAATGATAGAAAAAATTACGCAATTCTCTCGATCAAAAATAGCAAGAACAGAACAAATTATGATGAATAAACTGAAGTCATGGAAAACTTCTTCAGCCATATTGATAAATGATGAAGAATAATTACTGAAATCCATTTTTTATTTTAAAATATATTTTTTTAATAATTTATTTGGAATTGAGTAGAAAAAGAGGGAATTGAATTATGGATATATATGCTATATTATCTCATCCATTTAGAAGAA
>JBHLPZ010000119.1:0-9898 GCA_048885325.1 Candidatus Odinarchaeota archaeon | reverse complement strand
TTGAAAGATCTAATTTCAAACACGTTTACCATAAAAGGATCAGGAAAAACTATAGATTTTCCAGAAGATGTTTTAGAAATTATGGATAACCCTTTAGAAAATAAAAATTCAGATAAGATAATAGAAAAAGATGAAGAAGAATTACGGCAAAAAGCGGAGAAATTCGCTAGAGAAACGCCATATTCTGAATTTGGAGCGCCAGCTAGTCAAGCTGGCTTATTAATTGATGAGAATCCTTTAGCGACGTGGTATCGAGGCTTAGCAAAGAATTTAATTGAAATTAAGATTTTTGAAGAAAAACCTGGAGGTAAGATACCTATTTATCCAGAACCGTGGCGTGTTGGTGAACCAATCGAAGAATTGGATGTAGTACAAACGGTATTAACAAGTCCAGTAATTATCCCAAATATTACTACTAGAAAGTGGTCTAAAAAAGAAGATTTAGGATATTTAATTGAAAAACAAATTCCTGATTTATTATTAGTCATTGATTCATCAGGCTCTATGAATTGGAATTATTCTACTAAAATTCCGAGGGGTCAATATCATACTGCTTTAGTTGCTTCCTTTGCTGCACTTCATTATGCTGCTAGTAGGGGTATAAAATTTAGTGTAATAAATTTTTCTAACAAACCAGATATTTGTGATTGGACTAAGAATTATCATGATGCGGAGAAAATTTTATTGAAATATCAAGGTGGTGGTACACAATTACCTGTTAATGCAGTTTTTAAGCAATGTGAAAAAGCCGAGAGAAAGGTGTTGGCTCTTATCATCACTGATTTTGCTATATATAATTGGGGTGCTGCTAAAAAAACTCTAATCGAATTATCAGAAAAAGGCCATAAGATTGTAGGTTTTTTTATAGGTTCCGCTAAAATACCTAAAAGCCGTTTTAAGAATCTCCTTGATAAGGTCACCTTTTATGCAATTAAAAATGAAAAAATGCTAATTAATTTGGTAATTGAAGAAGTAAAAAAATATTACTTATAACGTCGATAACTACTGTGAAATGATTCAATTATTTTTATTTATTAACTTCCCGCAGGAATAATTTCATGAAATATCTCTGGCTTTCACAGTACATTAATCTTTGTTTTGGATTTAAGTGTGCACATCTTTGTAATATAGTTTGGATTTCTTCTAGTAGTTTAAAATTATCAACTCTACTTTTTTCTTGTAATTCTCTAATTTCGGATTGTATTTCATTACTTATTGTTGAATCATAAAACAAATCTTTAAGGCTGAGAACTGGGTCAGGATCACCTATTTCTGTACTAATCATAGGCCTCACTTTTAAAGAAGATGTTTAATATAAATATATGGATATTTTCCACGTATATATAAACAACATATAAGTTCTTCTTTTGAAGTTAAGTGATATGCAGGTGTTACCTGCATATTTTAAAATAAAAAGCTAAAATAGTATTAAAGTTGAAATCCATGAATATGGAGAATTATTAATATTTAGAGTAATCACATTTGGTAGGTCAAAATTATTAAATTAAAATTAAAAATGGTAATGTTTATTAAAAATTTTTATCGACCCATTCTTCAAATTTTACTTTTCTAAGTTGCTCAGCCCATAATACCTTAATATTTGGCTCCTGTGGTAAGAATTCTTCATTTTTCAGGAGTTCATATAATTTTTCAACAGCTTTTTCTACTAATATTTCATATAAAGGAATATTGTTTTTAATCTCAGCTAAATGTTGTTCTATTTCATTTTTTGTGTCTTTTATGATCTTAATCCATGCTTGTGAGAATTTATTAATGTAATTATCAATTTCAGCTAAATTCTCGAACTTTAAAATAGGAAAAGATAATTCATATTTGTCATTGCTTTTATGTATTAAACGATACCATTCTAAATTTAACAAATGATTTTCTAATGTCTCTTTAGTCCACTGATAACTTACCCGACAATCATATTCGTCCTTAGTAATAAGTAAAGGTTTTGGAGAAAAATTTATAATGTTATAAAGTTCATTGAACGATTTTGCTCCATGTGCTAAGAAAATTAGGATTTCTCTTCTAACTCTATTTTCTAAGACCCATGGTATTTCTCCCTCATCCCATGGCTTGATTGAGGCAAAATCAAACCAAGGTTGGATCTCATCAATATTAATTTTCCCGACAAACTTATAATTATGATATTTTGTATTTTCCTTCATCATTCCTTCCTAATTTTTTAAATTTTTATTATAACACTTCTAATATTTCGGGAACTAATAGCCATCCTTTTCTCACGTGTATAAGTTTTCCCTCTTCATCTATTACAAACTGACCGGGTCCTTGCTTTTCCCATCCCTCATATTCTCCATGTTCTATACCTAATTTCATTGCTTCTTTTAATTTACTTCTAACTTCCGCTACTGCGCTTGCTGTCATTAATCCTAAACCATACTCCGCATACAATTCATCCTTAGAGGAGAAAATGACCGGAAAGTCTATTTTATATTTATCAATATAGTCATTAGCAACTTTTTCCCCCGATTGAGTTATATACAAAAGTTTTGCTCCTTTGGCTCTGATTTTATCTATATCTTCTAATAAGATATTAAGATCTAATTGACAGATTGGGCATCCAAAATAACGGGAAAAAATTAAAACAATTTTTTGTTTACCAATTAATTCTCCTAAATCGATTATTCCAGCATTATATGATTCTAGCTTAAATAATGGAGCATTATCACCCTCTTTTATCTTTACTTTATCCATTTTTTTTCACATTACATTATTAGTCTTATAATTAAAGTTTACATTAATTTATTCTTTTAGCATTGACTCAATTAATATTTCTGTGGCTTCTTCTTCCGTTAATCCTTTAGCCATTAACTCATCGAGCCACTTTTGAGGAAATCTTCCTAAAGAAGCTTCATGAGATACACTTGAAGTTGAATCTATTGCACGTATAAACGGACGAGCTCTACATATAGAACCTTTACCTAGGACTATTTCACTGCATTCTACATGGCCATTACAATGTGGAGCATTTCCCTCAGTTACACCATACATTAAAACCTCACCTCCATCTCTAGCTGCTGCTTTCATTTTTATGACGCTCCGCGCATTTTCTCCCTCCAAAAATACCGAATCTCTAATTCTGATAGAATCTTTTTTACTTTTTCCATAGGCTCTAATATTCGATCTTATTATACTATTCCGCATTGCGTAAATATCTATCATAATTTTTACTTGTCCTGGAGTACCCTGTGTTAAGGTAAAGTTATTTTCAAAAACACTATTTTCACCAATATACATATATCCTACTGGAGCTACTAATGCACCAGAATTTTCACCATGATAATGTGTCTCACTATAATTAAAATTACAATTTTTCCCGATGTAAAAATGGCCAAACATCTTATGAATAAGCCCATTAGCCTTCGGAAAGGAACAATGGGCCTGTACTTTTACATCTGTATTATCTTCTGCTATAATTCTAGGAAAAATCTCTTGGATTCCCGTTTCTTTGTTTACACCAAAACATAAATGAACAGGTTCCTCATGTGTAGTTCCCTCTTTAATAATAATATCAGCAACTATTCCGTTGGGAATTTCACGACCTTTTAAAATAATCCCTTCTACTTGATCAACACCAGTAATTTTATTAAAATTTAATAGTAATTTAGCCCCACCTCCGTGACCGGGTATAAAATCCTTAATATCAATATTGTAATCTTCTAAACTTTGCAGAATTTCTTGAGGATATTCATTACTTCTCATGACAATCCTTCCTCTCTAAAAATTCTGTCAATATAATCATCATCAAAACATTTCCCTCCATTTTTAAATAGAGCTCTTTTACAAAATTCCTTTAAACCAGCTTTAGCACAATATCTTACCATTACTCTAGGAAACTCATCTGTTAATAAAGCATCTCCCCTCCATAATAAGGTTCCATAATCAGCTACCATCCCAATATCTTCTCTGTGTGTAATTAAAAGAATTGTCATGTTTAATTCCTTGATCTTATTAAAAATATTTAAGAAATCTTCAATAACTATCATATCTAAACCTGAATCGGGTTCATCCAAAATTATTAATTTAGGTCTCATCGCGATTGCAGCTGCTAATTCTACTCTCTTTCTTTCGCCTCCACTTAAAGTCTCATCAATAATTCTATTATAATATCGTTCAGGTTCTAAATTAACAGTGCTTAATGCTTCCTTAACCTTATCTTGTAAATTTGTTTTATCTTTAATACCTAAAGTAATATATTTAAAGACAGTTAATCCATCTATACGAGCAGGTTCTTGCCATGCTAGTGTAATTCCTAATTTAGCGCGTTCAGTAAGACTCAGATTTGTTATTTCTCTCCCATCAAAATATATATTACCTTGAGAGATCCTATAAGAATCCAAACCCATTATTGTATATGCTAATGTTGATTTTCCAGAACCATTTGGACCTATAACAGCATGGATTGATCCTTCCTTTACCCCAAAAGAAACATTGTTAACAATTACACACTTTTGGTCAAGGGTAGGGATAGTAACGTTCTTAAGTTCTAACAACATATTCATAGCCTCTTCTTAATTATTATAGAATAAACATTTCTATTATGTAGTTTATTGATTTATAAAAAATAAAATTTGCCTATTTTATAATTAGAAAGAAGTCTTACTTTTATTAACATATTAAAGATTTATAATAGATTAATTTTAATATTGTAAGATTCACTAAATAATATTGAATTAAGAAAAATTCTAATAAAGATTTAAAAAGATGTGTTATCCTTGGTAAAAAAAGAATATATATGTGAAAAAGGGAAGAAAAGCGCAATAGTAATATATGATTTTTCTACTGAAATCAAACCTAATTCCACAATAATATTAGGGTTTGCAGGAATTGGATTGATAGGGCCGATAGTTGCTAATGCTTTAGTAGAGCAATTACCTGATATAAAGGAAATCGGTTTTGTTACAAGCGATTTTCTTCCCCCAATCAGTGTCTTTTATGCTGGTGTATTAAAACACCCTTTTCGGATTTATTATTCCCCACAAAACAATTTAATCGTAGGAATTTCAGAAGTACCATTTCAAGTGAGTGCAGCTTATAATGATCTCTCAAAAACTATTAATAATTGGGCTTTATCTGAAGATGTAAAAGCAAAAGAAATTGTGATTTTTCAGGGAATTCCCCAACGTGGAATAATAGATGATTATCCAGTGTATTACGCCGCTGAATACGACATGATAGAGAAATTAGAGAAATACGGTTTGAAAAAAGTGGAGAAAGGAATAATTGTAGGACCAGAGGCAACAGTACTTAATGAAGCTTTAGCAAACAAATTACAAGCTTTTGCGCTTTTTACTCCTGTCCTAGAAATACCCACACCAGAAGGTGCGGCTTCTATATTAGAGGTTTTAAATCAAATGTATAATTTAAATATCGATACATCCAAACTAATTGAAGAAGGAAAAGAAATTAAAGCTAAAATGTTAGAATTGGCTGAAAAAGCGCATCAATTTCAAAGGCAACAGCAATTGCCAGAGGAACCTAAAGAGAGATATACTCAATATTTTCAATAAAAATCACTTTCTCTATCAATTTTTTTTCTATAGCTTAAATTATAATAAGTTAATAATTCATAAAGGCGAGTTTTAAAATTTTTTAATAATTCTCTAAACTAAATTTACCTTTATTCAATCCAGAGAAAATTTATCAGAGGTAATGTATTATTAAAGAGAAATTTATTCCAGTTCAAATAGACCAAGAGCTTTGTTTAAGATGCGAAAGATGTTTACGGGCATGCAAAGCTAAAGCGATATATTTTGAGCATAGTATTAGAAGAGTTGATTATGAAAAGTGTAAAGCCTGCCTTAATTGTGTCCAAGTGTGTCCAAGAAATGCAATTGAAGTAACTTCTATACTACACCCCCATCAAATAGTAAGCATTAAAATAGATCATGAAAAATGCAATATGTGTGAAAAATGTGTTGATAAAAACGGAAAATTTTGCCCTAAAAATCTCTTCTATAAAGGAATTGTGAAGAAAATGGAAAAGGAAGAAGAAGGGATTAGATATAAGTTTAGGGAAATCAATAAATGTCAAGGTTGTTTGAAGTGTGAATTATCATGCCCAGAAAAGGCAATATTACCCGTGAAATATGAAGCTTAAGGTTTATAAATGTTTTTAACTTTTTTCATCAATCTTTTTCAAAATAAGGGGTTTAATCTCCGAGAAATCCGAAATGATTTGGACCCCTTCCATTTTCTTTAATCTTTTGATATTTTCAATTTCAATATCCCTAATTTTTAACGTTAAAGGACTGCCATCTGGTCTAGTAGTTGATATGGGTTCTAAATCTTGATCTGAAGGAAAAATATATGCAGTTACACCCCCTTTAATAGCTTGGGCAACACAATTAGTAATTAATGTATCAGCTATCCCATAAGCGATTTTTGCTACGCTGTTTGCTGATACGGGACAAACCAAAAACATATCATATTTCCCTAGTTGCAATGGTCCAGCATAGAAAGGTACATTAGGTGTCTTTTCAATCTTTACCTTCTTAACGGTTTCAGTTAATTCAATCCATAATTTATACCATTTTACAACTGCTACTCCCTCTTTAGAGAGGATAACAGTTAAATCAACGTCATAATTATTTTGTAATTCTCTCATTAAATTAATTGACTCTTTTAAAACATAACCTGTTCCAGTTATACCCCATATAAGAGAGAAAACCATTTATTTATCAGCTCAATCTATTTAAAATTATTTTATTTTTGCAAGAATTAATATTAATATAAAAACTCTCATCAAATGAATTATTAATTTAAGCTTAATTCTAATTTAAAGATGGTTTATCATGACTCGTTCAAAATATGTTTATTTGGATAATGCGGCGACAACTCCAATGGATCCAAAAGTTATCGAGGAGATAAATATACATTTCAAAGAAACCTATGGAAATTCGTCAAGTTTACATTCTATGGGTCAAAAAGCCGGACAAATATTAGAAAAATCACGAAAAAGTATAGCCTCTTTAATTAATGCAAAATCTGAAGAAATATTTTTTACTTCTTCAGGAACAGAAGCAGATAATCTGGCAATTATTGGTGTTGCAAGAAAAAATCGAGAAAAGGGTAATCATATTATTACTAGTTCTATTGAACACCATGCTGTGGAGAATCCGTGTAAACAATTAGAGAAAGAAGGATTTGAAGTAACTTTTTTACATGTAGATAAAGATGGATTAATTAATCCTAATGAATTGGAGCAAAGCATTTCTGATAAAACAATTTTAATTACTATTATGTTTGCTAATAACGAAATTGGTTCAATTCAACCGATAAAAGAAATAGGAGCGATTGCCAGAAAACATGACGTCATTTTTCATACAGATGCAGTTCAAGCTTTTGGGAAAGTTAATATTAATGTTGATGACATGAATATAGATTTATTATCTGCTAGTGCTCATAAATTATATGGACCAAAAGGAATAGGTTTATTATATATAAGAAATAAAGGTATAAGGAAAGGTTGGGGTAAATTTATTAAACCAATTTTATTTGGTGGAGGTCACGAGAGAGATATGCGCCCTAGTACTGTGGCAGTACCATTAATAGCAGGATTTGCTAAAGCTGTGAAAATAGCAAAACAAGAAATGGCTCAAGAAGCAGAGAGACAGATAAAATTAAGAGATAAAATCATTAATTGGGTTCTTGAGAATATTAATGATTCATATCTTAATGGACATCCAACACAACGACTCCCTAATAATATAAACTTAGGATTTAAATATATCGAAGGAGAATCGATTGTATTAGACCTAGACATGTATAACATTGCTACTTCGACAGGTTCTGCGTGTTCATCGAAATCATTAGAACCATCTCATGTGTTATTGGCAATTGGCTTAAAACCAGAAGAAGCCCATGGTTCTCTAAGAATTAGTTTGGGTAGATTTACCACCGAAGAAGATGTAGATTATTTCTTAGAAAAACTTCCTTCTGTTATTGAAAGGTTAAGAAAAATCTCACCGTTAAGAAAATAAGAAATCAAACAAAACTTCAAGATTTAACCAAAAAATAAACTTAGTAAAAATAAATATCCAATTGCTAAAATTATATGGATAATTGCAAAAGTTGCCCCAACTTTTAATAATCGTTTAAAGTTCATATTCTCAACATCATGTTTCTGGGCAATTTTTAAAGTCATCATATCACATGCCGCTCCTTGAGGAATAAGATTTCCACCAAGATTTATACCAATTATGAAGGAGTATAATAAAGGAATTGAAGGAAATGTTCCCTGTAAATATTCAATTATTGGTATAAATATTAAAGCAGTAGGTGTATTTGCTACAAAACCGGAGACTAAGCTTACTATAATTAAAATTACTAGACTTAGCATAAAGGGGTCAAGTACATCGAAGGGAATACCTGTAAATAATTCTTCAAAACCTGCTGCTGTCAAGCAACCAATAACAACATATAAAGAAATAAAAAAGAAAATTATTTCCCATTCAACATCTTTAAGAAGATCACTTGTACTTTTTTTAGTATATTTCTTGTTGATCAGAATTAAAGTAAACGCGGATAATGCTGCCGTCAAATAAAGGAATGGCAAAACTGCAAATAATACTATTGTAATGAGAATTCCAATGCTATTTATATAAAATAGTTTTTTATTTGAAATCATAATATCAGAATTGATTAACTCTAAAACAAATTTTTTTTGATCCTCTTCAATTTCAGGTTCTTTTCTTAATAAAAATTTATCCATGAGAAATATAGTAACAAATAAAAGAAAAAAAGAGAATCCCCAATAATAAATTACAAAGTATAATGTATCTAATCCAAAAGCAACAGAGATTATAATATTTTCCCCGCTTGAGAAGGGAGTTATAATAGAACCTATATTTATACAAATTGTCATTCCCAATAGATACGTACCAGCTCTGATTTTTAAAAATCTACATAATCGGATGATAACTGGCGCTAAAATTAGGACTACAACAGCATCGCTAATAATTGCGGCCAATAAAGTAGTAATTATACAAATAAGATAAAAGAAAAGCCTTCTATTCCCTTTTGAAAATTTAAAAAGCTTAACAGCTAAAAACTCCAATATATTAGAATCTTGTGCTAACTTTGTAATAATGCTCATGCAAAGAATTACTATTATTGCTTCAAACTCAATGTATCCAATGAAGCCTCTGATGTCTATACCTCCTAATAAACCTGTAATTGTAGCAGCTATAAAACAACCTAATAATGAAATTGCTACAAAATCTAAATTTTTCGATGCATAACTAATTAATATGATTGCAAATATGCAAAAAATTATGATTAGGAGTATTAAATTCATAAAAGAAATCCTCAAATATCTTTCTTAGAATCATCGAAACCTAATCTTCGTTCAGATGTATTTAAAATTTTAATTAACATATCTTTGTACGATAAACCACCAAATTTTGCCATTTTTGCGAGATGTCCATCCCAACACCATCCGGGGTTAGGATTAACTTCTAAAAGTTTTGGATTTCCTTCAGCATTTAGCCTCCAGTCAAAACGAGCATAATCTCTACATTCTAACCTTTCGAATAGTTTTAAAGAACAACTTTCAATGATTTGAATTGTATCTTCTGGAAGTTCTGCTGGAACTGATTTAATATCCCAATAAGGGGAATCTGGTAACCATTTAGCTTCATATCCACAAATGTGTGGTAGATCAGATGGCAGACCTGAGTAATCTTCTTCAAGTATTGGAAGGATTAAATAATCATCTGGGGGATTTCCTATAATACCTAAAGTTAAATCTTTGCCAGGAAGAAATTTTTCAATCAATATTGGTTTGTCATATCCAAATCTTTCTCTAATATCCCTAATCGCGTTTAGAAGTTGCTCTCCATTATTAACTATGCTTTTTTGTGTTATACCA
>JBHLPZ010000118.1:0-9914 GCA_048885325.1 Candidatus Odinarchaeota archaeon | reverse complement strand
GATGTAGTATAATACACTTTATCTTTTTGTATTTCATGAAATAAACTATCTAAATCCCAAAATTCCCCATACATATGCAAAGCAGTACTAGGACACTCATTAGCACAATCACCACAGCTAGTACATAAATCTCTGTTTATATTTAGCCCTTCTTCAAAGAAAGAGAGAGCATTTTGCTGACATGTTTCTATACATGTCCTACATCCAATACATTTATGTTTAAGCCATTCTAATTGAGGTTTTTTCAAGATTGATTCTGGATTATGACACCATATACATCTTAAAGGACATTGCTTAAAAAAAACTGTAGTTCGGATACCAGGTCCATCTTCAGTTGACATTTTTTGAATTTCAAAGATCAATCCCTTATCCGCATCAATCATACAAATTTCACACTTAAAAAAATTTAAGAAGAAATATAAAATTTACATTCTATGAGATTCACGAGCGATAATCTCATCTTGTAGTTCTTTTCCGATGGCTGTAAAGTAAGCATTATAACCAGTTATCCTTACTAATAGATTTTTATAATTTTCAGGGTGATTTTGTGCATCTCTCAACATATCTGCATCTAACATATTTATTTGCAAACAAGTACCCCCATTTTCATCATAACCCCTTAAATATGATTTAAATTTTTCTTTATGCTCAGGATCTCTTAATATACTTGGATTAAAGGTTATAGTATGACTTGAGCCACTTGGTAAATAATTAATAAACTCGCCTCCTTCTGTTTTTCCTCCTAAAGCAATCCCAACTGAATTTGTAACAGCCGTAGGTCCTTTATTATCAACTCCATCAGTAGGACACATTGCGTTTGAGAGATAAGTACCTCTTTTACGCCCATCTGGTGTAGCTATTGTAAATTGAGCTGCTGCTCCTGCCCAATAATTCCATGATAACATTCCTGGTCGATATTGAAAATTGGTAGGCGTTTTATATTTCCAGGTTTCATCTCCCCACGTTTTCATCACTTTTCTTGCTAATTCATCTGATATTTCATTATCACATCCATATTTTGGAGCTTTGTTTTTTAATATAGTTTGCATTACAACATATTTTTCTCCTTCGAAATCGTTAATTAGGGCTCCTTTAATTTCCTCAATTGAATATTTTTTATCTTCAAATACTAACTTTTTAATTGTTAATAATGAATCCACTGTAGTTGCAAATCCTACACCATTTACGGTTACAAAACTTAATTCAGGACCTCCATTTCTTACATCCAAACCTTTTTCGATACAACCTTGCACAAATGTTGATAAAAATGGGGTTGGCATGTATTTGCCTCTGAGTTCTTCAGTCATGTTGTTTATTTCTACCATAAATTTTATAATAAATTTGATTTGTTCCTTCCAAGCGTTCCAAAACTCATCCCAAGATTTGAAATTTTCTGGTTCTCCTGATTTTGGTCCGAATTGTTCTCGATCTTTCGTCCAAGGCTTAATGAAATTACCTGGCATGTTTTTTCCATTCCAAAGAGTCAATTCTATACTTTTTGTTAAATTAGGATTACAATTAACTGTTCCCGATCTATCATTTCCTTGCATTGTATTCTCTAAACATCCAACACATGCATAATTCCAAGCATCTTGCTTTGATATCCCTTCAGTAACCATTCCAGCTATACTTTTTTCATCAAAATTTATTAAAAATGGAGCTCCTTGCGATCTTGAAATGATTTCAATTATTTTGTTTAATAATTTTTCAGGGGAATTTCTATGAAGTCGTATATTTGGTTTTGGCTCTAAGATTGGATGCCACTCATCAATAACTTCTAAAATAGTATAAGTCAATTCATTAGTTAAATCTTCACCATTAGGACCACAACCGGATAAAGTAATTAATTGCCCATAACCCGAAGTTATTCCTTGGTTTCCTACTTTAATCATAGCATCGTAAGCAGTGTTAGAATGAAACCAAAAACTACCTAAAATATCTTTGGCGAATTCTTTCGTAATTGTTTTCTCATCAATTACATCCTTTTTATATAAATGCCATAAATGATGGTCGATTCGACCAAAAGAAGTTCCTGGTCCAGGATATGATTCTTCAGCCATAATTAGCATATGAGTGAGCCAAATTGATTGAACACCTTGCCAAAAGGTTTCTGAAGGTTCCCATGGGACTCTTTCCAAATTATGAGCCATTTGTTCAAGTTCTTCTGCTCTCTCATGAGAGGAGGTCTTTTCTTTTAGTCTCCTGCATTCTTCAGCGTATTTTTTAGCCAATTTTCTTGGAATCTCAGCAGCCATTATCATAGCTCTTAATTCTTGTCCTTTCGATCCTTTTTTTTCCTTTTTACTTAATTTTTGGTATTTTTCTTCTGCTTTTTTATGTATATATTTGAATCCTTTATTAAGAATAGTCTCATAGTCAGGAATGATATGTCCACCTGTTGCACCTAAATTTCCAAAACCTGATTTATTAAATTTAAATAATTTTCTACGAATTTTTAAATTCATTTTCCAAAACTTACTAGCTTCATTTTTATTGAGACACTTACTTAATTGTGTATTAAATCTACCACCTCCAATTAAATCATTTTCAGATATAATCTCTTGAGGTATATAATCTAACATTACTTTCTCAAAAAAAGCCATTCTTCGTTCTGGTAGGGATAAACTCCAGAAATTTTCAGGAAATTTAACTGATATAGCCATAGATCGAAAAGAGCTTGCAAAAACACCTTTACCTTTATTTCCTATAAAAGTATGGACTTCTGGGACAATATAATAGTCTCCTTCATTCCAAATTATATCCCAGTCTGTACCCGTCGTAAAAGCCATCCACTGATTATTCCATTCTCTTTCAGTACCTTTAAAATAGTAATCTCTTAACCATTTTGAGCGTTTTGATAGATCATGTGGTTCAGCTATCTTAAATCTCTGTTTTTTTTCTAAATTCTCATTAATTTCACTCATTTTTAAATTACTCGTATAGTTATAATTATCGTATAAATGGAAATATTGTTATTAATTAAATGAAAATCAATTACAATTTTAAAATTTCAATTTATTTTTAATAATACTTGCCAGTTAAATAGTAATAAATTATTGATTTAATTAATTGAAATAACTTTAGAGCCTTATTATTTATTACTACATAATTAGACAATATTGTATATAGCTCCTATATATATCTCATACTAAAAATAACAAAAAGACAATACTCTTTTAATTATATTTATAAAAGAGAGATACCTTGATTTTAATTACGAGTGAATATATTTAATCATTTCATGCAATAATTTAGCATATCCTTCAATAACACACTTCTTTGAATTATTAATTTCATCTGGTAATTGCTCTAAAAAATTTTGAATTTTGTAACATATTCCTTCAATTGCTGGTTTCATACTCTCCCAAATATATTCATTCAATTATCGAGCACCTTATTATTTCAAGATTTGAATAAACTTTCTTAATTTTAATATCACAATATAATTCAGATATTATTGAATACCCGTGAAATTTATGTTTCACGAATTAATAAATTAAAAAAAAAAGAATTTAATGTTAAATTATGCTACACTTATACTTATAGAAGCGAAAAAGGTAGTAAACATAATAACAAATAAAATTAACCCGGCAATAATTAAGTAAATTCGTCTGGTTCTTTCATCAATGTTTTCAGCAACCCCTAAACTTAAAAAACCTATAACTATGAAAACTAATGCAATGTTTACACCGACTCTAGCTATATTCATAAAAATAGCATCTTGAAACGTCATCCAATAATATGTTTGCAATATCTGTTGTCCTCTCTGAATATATTCAGCATATCCGTACACACCATTCGAATAATTCATTTCATTTTCATTACTTGCTAAGTTAAGCCATTGACTTGCATTTTGTGCTATTGATCTACTAATCATCATCATTAAACCAAACAAGATCGCTACTAACAAACCATAAATTATAAATTTTACAGCTTTTCTCTTATCTAGTAACGGAATACTATCTGCTAAACTTCTTTTTTCTGACATTTTCATCTCTCCCTTCTTATTTTATTAAGATATTTATAGGCTAGAAATAAGGCATAGCAAAGAAGAACAATTATCCCAATGGCTATAAACAATGTACTGAGAAAAGCTCCTGGGCCATCAACTTTGACTAAAAGATTAAAATACACATTCGTATCGACAGCATTATCACCATATACAATCACTACATAGGTTCCAGGTATCGAAATAAAGTATGGTGTTGAAGTAGCGCTACCTGTAAATTCTAAATAGGCTTCTCCTTGATTCGAAATAGCTATTACATTCTGTCTGGATACTGAAGGATTTTGTCCTAATCTAAATGTTGTAGTAATAAAATATTCGCCAGTAAGTCCATTTGGATTAGAGTTGAGGGCATATTCTGCGTCATATTCATACTTAGTCAAAATTTTTATGTTTGCTGTAATATCTGAGTAATAAACTCCAAAAATTATTGTTGCCTTTTGGTTTCGCTCAAGTGTAAACTCACAATGGAAAGCGCTTTGAATTTCAGTATCACTTGTTTCTGTAATGGTTCCAGGTTTTTGATCAGTTACGGTTATTTCATCTAATGCGAATCCTAATATTGGTCCAGTAATTATTAATGCAATTCCTATGATTAAAATAATAGTTAGAATTCTTTTTCCTTTCATATCATTCACTACTACTTAAAATTTCTTTTATAAGTTTTTTTTAGATTTCATTAATATACGTTTTATTACTTTTATATAAAAATCTGCTATAATAACAGATTAATTGATTTTGATTGATTTGATTAAATAAATTTTTTTAATTTTGACTTACAAATTTTAAATAAAAACTAAAAAAATTTAAGAAAGCCTACAAATCATTAATAATATAAGACAGATGGAAGGTTACTTCTGATGGAAGAATATAATTGTGAAGTATTAATAATCGGAGCGGGTCCAGCGGGATTATGCGCTGGAGTATATTGCGGTAGAGCAAACAGAAATACTATTATTTTAGATGGAAAAGAACACTCAGCATTAGCTAGGACAAGAGAAATCCAAAATTGGTTAGGAGAACCACATATTGAAGGAATAAGTTTATTGAAAAAATTCAGAGCTCATGTTGAAAGTTTTGATAATGTCAGAATTATGGAAGGAGATGTTATTTCATTGCTGATAGGAATGGGAACCAATATGATTTCGACTAGAACAGCTAATATCACTTCAGATGTAGTAATAATTGCTACTGGAACAGGTAAAAGAAAAGAGATCATTAAAGGAGAAAGTTCTTTGATTGGTTTTGGTGTATCTTATTGTGCTTTGTGTGATGGTCCATTATACAGAGAGAAAAGTGTTTACTTATACGGTGCTGATGAAGAATTGCTTGAGGATGCATTAATCTTAGATCAAATGGGATGTAAAGTTCATGTTATAACTAATGTAAATATTAATGAGCTACCTGCTAAAATTCAGGAAGTAAAAGAAAAAGGAATAGAGATCATTGAAAATACTGAGATTATTGAAGCTATCTCGGACTCAGATGGTATAATCCAAAAAATAATTTGTAAACCGAGCGGAAAAGAAGAACTTGATGAGCTAGATCTCCATGAATATGAATTAGATTGTTTGTTTATATTATCATACGTTCCCTCCAATTCTATTTTTAAAAAGGCTGGAATTGAGTTAGATGAGAATAAAAACGTAAAAGTTGATGAAAATCAACAAACTAACATTGAAGGCGTATTTGCTGCCGGTGATGTCACTGGAGGTTTATTTCAAGTAATTTTTGCTGCAGCAGAAGGCGCTCGGGCAGGAATTAATGCTACTAAATATTTACGCCAATTAAAAAAAGAGTAAATCATGCTTTATTATTATTATTGGTAATTAATTGGTAAGTAATTAATTTCTCTTCATATTAGTGACAATTAATTTGTAAACAATAATAGAGGAGTGAGAATTTTTTTTTTAAATATATTGGTTTACTAAAGTACAATATCATCTAGATATTACTTCATATTATGTAATATCCCGATCATATTGTAGTTATTATGGTAGATTACAAATTTTCTGATTTCATTAGTGATTTTTTAGTTTCAAAAGAAGTGGAAGAAGGTTGTGCTCTATCTACAATTAAAGCGTATAGATATGACCTTAAAAAATTCATTAATACAGTAGGGGATATAGAGATCAATTCGCCAGTATTACGTCAGAGAATTAGATTATTTTTAAAAAAAGTAAAAGATATAGGGTATTCTAAAAAAGGGATTGGAAGAAAAATAGCATCCTTGCGATCCTATTTTAAATTTTTAACTCTAAATGAATTTCTTGAAAAAAATCCTATGAGTACCATTAAATCACCAAAAATAAAACTTGAAGAAAGTCTCCCAAAATTTCTTAAGATTTCCGATGTTGAGGTTATATTCAACAAATTGAAAGACAGAAAATTATTTAACTCAAAAAAAAGTAAGAGATACTACTTGATTGTAAGGCTACTCTATTCAACAATGGCGAGAGTCAGTGAACTTTGTAATATCCAAGTAAAAGATATCGATTTTGAAAAAGGTTATTTGAGATTGCGTGGTAAAGGAAATAAAGAAAGAATTGTCCCTGTTGACAGAATGACTTTAGAAATTTTTAAAGAGCATCTTAGAAATCGAATTTCTTATAATTCTGAGGATTATTTATTAGTAAATACATGGGGTAAAAAGTTAAGCCCTCGTGTTGTACAAGCAGATATTAAAATTATAAAGGAAAGATGCGGGTTTCCAGATTCAAAGATTATTACACCTCACGTATTTAGACATACAGGAGCAACTCACCTACGACGATCTGGGATGGATATTAGTGAATTACAAGACATTTTAGGCCATAGTTCTCCAAATACAACTAGAATATATGCTAAAAATGATATTACAAAATTAAAGCAATCTTATTCATCAATGCACCCCCTAAGTAATTCAAATAAATTTTAAAATTAATTTGAAACTAAAAAAATTTAAAATAGACCTATTTTATTAATCTAATAACTTTTAATACAAATTCTTAAGTATAGGAAAGTTTAAACTTAATTTGTACTATATTTACTTATAGATCATATTTAAAGTTACAATGCTTTAGATTATCATGGATGAAGATGAGTTTAGAAAACAATTTGGAAAGAAATCTGTCTTTCGACAATTCGGTTCCCTTGATTTAACTTTTGTTCCAGAAAAGTTATATTGTCGTGACCAAGCAATAAAGGATCTCATCTTTAATTTTAGAAGGATTATAGATGAGGAAAAGCAACCATCTATCAATTGTTTAATTTTAGGAAAAGCTGGAGTGGGTAAAACAGTTACTGCCAGATATTTTGGAAAAAATTTTCGAAATATCGCTATTGAAAAAGATGTAAATATTTTTGTAGAGTATTATAACTGTATTACTTTTAGATCGAAAAGTAAAATAATTAGAGAGCTCTTAGCTAAATATACACATGGAAGCGGAAGGGGTTTCTCAGACGATGAAGCTTTAAAATTAATCTTAACAAAATTAGTCAGAGAGAAAGGATACATGCTTTTAATTATTGATGAGATACATTTATTGAAATCAGATGAGATTCTAGGTTTCTTAGATATAGCAGAAACTTTTGGACACCAGAATGCGAAACTTTCGATATTATTAATTTCCCGTATTAATGATTGGATGAAAGTTGAGACAGAAAGGATATTAAGTCGTATAAACGATAAGATTAAACTCAATCCCTATAATTTTGATGAATCTAAGCAAATATTACAATATAGAAGTGAATTAGCGCTTAAAGAGAATGTAATTGATGATGAAATTTTAAATATGGTAAGTCAAATCGTGACAGAACACAAGAATATGCGTCATGGAATTGAAATTTTACGGAAAAGTGGTTTACACTCTGACAAAGAAGGATTAGACAGAATAACTCCTGATGCTATTAGGGAGGCATCAAATGAGGTTTATCCTACTTTTAGAGGTGAAATAGTAGATCAATTAAATGAACAGGAGCTATTAGCATTATATGGAATTACTAGATCTTTAATGAATACAGATGAGCCTTTTACTATTGTTGATAACGCGTATGAAGAATACCAAACAATATGTGAAGCGTATTCTATTGAACCTCATGTTAAAATGAGTTTTAGAAAATATGTTAGACAATTGAACGATATAAGCGTGATTTCATCTAAAACTGTTAGAATTGAAGAAGCAGAGCGGGGAAGACACCTAGAAATCACATTACTTGATATACCTGCTCCAAAGTTAGAAGAATTTTTAATAGATATTTTTGAAAAGAAATTCGGAGCATAAACAGATTTCTTTAGAAATATTTCTGAAATTTTTTTAAAATAATTAAAAAATTTCACCTAGAAGTCAATAGGTTATTATTATGATGTCAAAAAAAAACATTTTAATTACCGGAGCTTCTGGGAGTGTAGGTATAAATGTTTTTCATGAATTTTATGTTAGGAAAGATAAATACAATATTACACTTTTTCTCAGAGATTCAAAGAAAAATAAAAAACTGTTTAGAAATTATAGAGAAGAATTAAATGTCATATGGGGAGATTTAAGGAATTATAATGAGGTAGAAAAAGCTGTTACTAATCAAGATATTATTTTACATATCGCAGCAGTCATCCCTCTCTCTAAGGAGAGCAATCCTGAAGTAACTCATGCAGTTAACGTGGATGGCACACAAAATATTATAAACTCTATGTTAAAACAGCAAATTAAACCAAAGCTAATATACACTTCGTCTCTAGCTGTTTATGGAAATAGAATCAAAAACCCAATAATTAAAGTAACAGATCCGATTAAACCTGCTAAAGGGGATTTCTATGCAGAATCAAAAATTGAAGCCGAAAAACTAATTAGGAATTCTGGTTTAGATTATTGTATTTTTAGGTTAGCATATTGTGCTTCACCAGCAGTTCTTAAATTTCATCCTGTAATGTTTCGAATGCCATTAAATACAAGTATAGAAATGATTTTAACTAGTGACATTGGCAAAGCGTTAGCAAATGCGGTAGAAAGAAAAGACATATGGGGTAAAATCTTCAACCTTGGAGGTGGAGAAAGTTGTAGAATTAAATATGGGGATCATTTAGACGATCTTTATGAAATTATGGGCTTGGGAAGAGGTTTTATGCCAAAAGAAGCCTTTTCCAAAGAGGGATACCACTGTGGTTTTTACTTTGACGATGGAGTCCAAGAATTATTCAAATTTAGGAATTTATCATTACAAGATTTTTATAAAGAAGTAAAAAAATGGATAGGTTTTAAGAGATATTTAACGCCGCTTTTAAGATGGTTTTTAAGAAAGATTTTCATAAAAAAATCAGAATATTTTAAGGAATATAAAAAGAAAAAAGAAAAAAAATAGCTATTTTATATTAATTACTTTTTTTTAGGAAAAAAAAACTCATAGTATGAGTTTTGATACAGCTTTTTTGTACTGTATGTAATCTGGTTTGTTACTTAAGTTTCTTTCTTCGGATCATAAAAACTTGAATTCTTAAATATACAACTAACAATGAATATGAAAAAAGTTGCTGATATATCAGTTAGAAAAATCATTAGAATGGGATGTAAAAAGCTAAATAATGTGCCAATTATTAGAAATAATAATTGCAAGGGCATAGGCAATAATAATATAAATATAGCCCTTAATTTTGCGACCAGAATTCTTAATAGAGCCACTCATTATTATTTTGCTTTTTAATAGATATAGGGGATTAATGCTTTCCTATTTTTAGGGTAATTAGGGAAAGTTTTAAGATACCATTTATGATGAGATCGTGCTCTTGGACCTAAATTAAAAAATGTCCATAAAACAAAAACGAGTCCAGGTAAAGACCACGTCATTACAGCCCATCCTGCCCATTCTGTTATTTCGCCAAGATAACTTGGACAACTCACGTAATTAAACATTCCTCCATAAGGAATTTTATATT
>JBHLPZ010000117.1:0-9975 GCA_048885325.1 Candidatus Odinarchaeota archaeon | reverse complement strand
TTTGTGTGATCACTAATGGAAGTTTACTTTATCAAAAAGAAGTTCAGAATGCTTTAATGTGTTCAGATGTAGTTCTACCTAGTTTAGATGCGGGGGATGAAAAATCCTTCGTAAAAATAAATCGTCCTCATCCTACTATCAATTTTGAGAGAGTTATTCAAGGATTTATAGATTTTAAGAAATTATTTGTCGGTAGATTTTGGATAGAAGTAATGTTAATTAAAGGGATTAATGATACAAAAGAAGAATTATTAAAGATTAAAGAAAAATTAGATTTGATAAAGCCAGATAGAATTGATATAAATGTTCCAATAAGACCTCCTGTAGAAAAATGGGTAAAAATACCTGATAAGAATATTCTTTCAGATTTAAACGTAGTTTTTGATAATTATACTAATATGAATTTTCCTGAGGAGGGCGCTTTCTGCACCTATTCAAACGATTTTGAGAAGGAAGTTTTATCAATACTTGAGCGGCATCCAATGAGGCAAGATCAAATTATCGAATCTTTTTCTTCCTCTAGGTTTAGTAAAGATGAAATTATTTCCAATTTAAAAAAACTCAAATCAGAAAAAAAAATTGTGGATATTTTGTATAATAATCAAACCTTTTGGAAATTAGAGATTGGTTAAAATTTAATTCCTGCTTCTATCATTAGTTCTCTAATTCCTATTTTCTTATTAATCTTGGCAGCAAGTTTTCCATCTATTTTTTTTAACTAAATTAGCTCCAAATTTACGTCCTAATTAAGAATTAGTTGATAGTATTAGGTAAATTCTTTTAATCATAGTAGGAATTTGTATTACTCTTATAATCAATACATTGTTATAAAGGTTTTAGGCAGCTAACATCATTAATATTTGAGAACTAGATTTTCTAATGCTTTAGATACTTTAGGATTTAGATGATGTTCAATTTCACAAGATAATTTATGCACAATTGATTTATTTTTCAACTTTAGAACGTTGGCAAAAAACTTAAATAAGCAATTATAGTTTTTAATTATGTTCAGACCGATTTCTTTTCCTTTTTTAGTTAATCTTAGAGATTTTCTAGGCTTCCATGTTATTAATCCCTTTTCTTTTAAATTATATAACATGTTTGTCACTGAAGATGGTTTAATGTTTAAAAAATTTGAGATTTCAGAATTGGATGTCCAACCACCTTTATTATTTCTTGAAATTAAACATATTGCTTTTAAATAATTCTCATAGCTTTCATGAATTTCTGACATTTTATAACTTATTCTTTTAATAATTTAAAAAAAAAAATTAGAATTACTCCTCTCTTTCTAATTCTTCGATTCTTTTAGAGATATCGTCTATTGCGGTTTTAATTCCGTTGACTTCCTTTTCTAGGTATTCTTTCTCCTGTTTAAGCATAGTTAATTGATTTTCTGGCGTTACTTTTGATATAATCTCTGGTCTGTATGAAGTATAAACAGGCGTATAAATTGGTCCATAATTCCATCTCCAGCCTTTACTAAATCCTATTCCCCTACCTCGCCCCCAACCTCGCCCCCAACCTCGACCAAGTCCCATTCCATAACCTCTTGTATATCCTGGTGAATCGTAACCCGCACAATATCCTAAACCTCTACCAGTCATTGAACCTAAGCCTCTAGGTCCAGTTCTATCTCCACCTGGCATATTTTTATCACCTCTTATTATTTTTTTGTGAATATTTATTCATTATAATTTGCTATTATATTAATATTAAACTAATTATTTAAGTCTTATGAATATATATTCAAAATAAATTTTTATTATAATCTACAATTAAATTTTAACTCTATTATATAAAATTTGAATAAAAATTTATCTTAATTGCATTAATATTGAATTTAATAATAGTTTTTCTTTATAATAATTCAGATTTTTATTAATTCTAAAAAAACTATTAAAATAGCAGAAGGAAATCGATTACATTTTAGGTATAACTAATAAATTTAAATATAATTAAACATATATTTTATTAGGAGTAAATAAAGTTATTTTCCTCAATGACATATCATGGAATCAAGATTCAAAAGTCCATTTCAAGAGAAGAAGAAAGCGGGAACATTAATAAACTGCTTGACTGACTGTCCAATTGGAGAAAAGCTTAAAGTGTTAAGAGTAAATGCGGGTTATCATGCTAAAAGAAGACTTGCTAATCTAGGAATTATACCAGGGGTTCAAATAATTAAAAGGAAAGCTGCTCCTTTTCGAGGTCCCATAGAAATAATTGTAAAAGGGACTTCATTAGTTATTGGCAGAGGTATAGCAGCTAGAATAATTGTACTGAGTGAAAATCCAAAATAATTATTTTAAACCGATTTGATAATTTAACCCTAAAATTCTATCTTTTTAGAAAGAGATATGCAAATCCATAAATCTAAGGAAAAAAGGGAAAAAAAAGATAAGAAAGTTAAAGGTATTATTAATATTGCTTTAGCTGGTAATGCAAATGTTGGCAAATCAGTAATCTTTAATCTACTTACTGGACTTTCTCAAACTATTGGAAATTGGCCTGGAAAAACCGTAGAAAAAATGGAGGGGCATTTGAATTCTTTAGGTTATCGATTTAATATTGTAGATTTACCAGGAATTTATTCTTTATCAACTTATTCATTAGAAGAAATTATTAGCAGAGAATATATAGTCTCAGAAGAAGTGGATGTTATTATTAATGTAATTGATGCTACTAATCTCGAGCGCAACTTATTCTTTACATTTCAATTATTAGAACTTAAAGTCCCAATGATATTAGCTATTAATCAGATGGATATCTTAAGAAAAAGAAATCTAAAACTAAATTTTGAAAAGCTAGAAGAAATTTTTAAATTACCCGTTATCCCTGTTGTAGCTGTTCATGGTACAGGTGTTTACCAATTACTTGAAGAAGCTATAAAATTAGTCCAACCTATTTCATACTATAATGATCAACAGCGTAATAATAACTTATCTACCAAGGAAATATTTCATTTTCCAGATTTATCTTCAATATTGAAATATGGTAAAGAAGTCGAAGCAAAAATAAATGAGTTAATTATAAATATTGATACTCATTCAGAATATTTTACAACATTAAATTATCCCGCACGATTTTTAGCTATTAAGATTTTAGAAAACGATGAAGAAATTGAAAAAATTTTTAAGGCTAACCAAAAAATCAAATATATCATTGATTTAGCAGAAAATTATCGAAAAGAATTAGAAGAGTTACACGGAGAAGATATCAGTACAATTATATCTTCTGAAATCTATACAAATATTCATAAAATTATTGAAAAAGTCGTCATTGTTGAAGCTCGTGGTGAAAAAAAACTTGTATGGGCTGAGAAACTAGATCATATAACTACACATTCTTTTTGGGGGTATATTATATTAATTTTAATCCTTATCGGTATATACTATTTTACATTCCTTATTGGAGGTTTCTTTGGGGGAATTATTGAAGACTTCTTTGGTATTTTAAGCAACTTTATTTATAGTATCTATGGTGAGGATGATTTGTGGGTTAAAATATTTTGGGAAGGTGGTTTAGGAGGGTTTTTTGGAGCATTAAGTAGTGTTTTGGTATATGTCATTCCTTTCTTTTTAATTATTGAACTTTTGCAAGATTCGGGTTATCTACCACGAGCAGCATATCTAATGGATAGATTCATGCATTTCTTAGGTGTACATGGAAAAACTATCATTCCTATGATATTAGGATTTGGATGTAATGTTCCTGCATGTACTGGATGTAGAATTATGGAAACAGAACGAGAAAAGAAAATTTCAATCGCTTTAACTTCCTTAATTCCATGTGCAGCAGTAATGACTGTAGTATTAGGTTTAGTGGGACATTATCTTGGTATAATTTGGGTTTTAATATTATTTGCAATAAATTTCATAGTAATTATAATTATAGGAAAAATATTAAACAAGACTTTACCTGGTAAATGTACAGAATTAATTATGGAAGTACATCAATATCGTATTCCTAATTATTCGGTAATTTTAAAACAAACATGGATAAGAACAAAAGAATTCATCTATAAAGCATTGCCCATTATTATAATAACAGGAATTTTATTAGAAATTTTATTTATGTTTCGATTATTAGATCCTATCAATTTTATTTTATCACCGATTACTGTTTACTGGCTAGGTCTACCAGCTATTACTGGTATTTTTTTAATATATGGGATCCTAAGGAAGGAATTGACTTTAGTACTTTTAGCTTTATTAGCAAATTCTATGAATACAACTCTATTAGGATTACTAAGTCCATTACAGATGATTACTTTCAGTTTAGTTACAATGCTTTATATTCCATGTTTTGCTACAATAGTTTTAATTGCTAAAGAAACTAATTGGAAATATGCTTTAAAAATAGCCGGTCTTGAAATTGGAATTGCCCTGTTAATAGGTGGAATAATAAATTGGGGATTATTTTTTCTTTAACCTACTAAATATTAATTTTAATTGGAAAATTTCTATCTTTAAGATATTTATTTATAAACAGTTATTCTGATTTATAAACAATTATTCTGATATTGTGTATATAATTTATTAACTTATATGACAGAATTTTTAATTAAAATATAATTCTTAAATGAACTAAGAATTAATAATGAATGAATCTGATTATGAAAAAGTTCCACTTAAAACAAAACTTTTCGGGAGCTTTGGATCTTTAGGGTTGAATTTAACTACTAACTTGTTTTTAACATGGACCTGGATCTATTATATTTACATAGTTGGGATAGACCCTCTTAGATATTCTCTTGCATTCCTTATCTACATGATATGGAATGCTATTAATGATCCTCTCTTTGGCCATCTTTCTGATAGAACTCGAACAAAATATGGCCGTAGAATTCCTTATTTAATGATATGCAGTCCATTATTATCGATAAATTTCATAATTTTATATTTTGCTCCTATTGGAAGTTCCCAATGGATAAAATTTACTTGGTTATTAATTAATTTGTTTACTTATGATGCTTTTTACACAATTGTTTCAATTACTTTTACTTCTCTTTTAGCAGAGTTATCTATTAATCCCCAAGAAAGAGCAATGATAAATCTTTTTGCAGGAATAGGTAATGGAATTGGGTTTGGAATTGCATATCTACTTCCTCTTTTACTGGTAAATCCTGTAGCAATTCCCTATACACAAAATAAAGATATATTTCAGTTTATTTTCATAATATTGGCTGTATTAGGGGCAATATTTTTAGCGTTTACAGCTTTTGGAATTAAGGAGAGACCAGAATTGTTACCTGAAAAGGAGGAACGTTTAGGTATACTTCAATCTATAAAAAATGTATTAGCTAATCGAAGTTTCATTACCTATTCTATTTTCAATTTCATGGTTTCATATTTAATATTTTCAATTAACTCAAATCTTCCATTTTATATAAAAGATGTTTTAAAGATTAGTAAAGACAATCTGATAGCTTCTATACCATTGATATCATTTTTAACTTTTTCAATAATCGGATTTCCAATTATTTTGTTATTAAATAAGAAAATTGGAAATAAACGAACATTATTTTATTCTTTATTTTTAACTATTATTGGGCTTATAAATATTACTTTCAGTGGTGATATAATTTTGGTAAGTATATCATTTGCAGTAGTAGGTTTAGGATTTTCCGGAACATTACTCGTTTTCACATTATTAGGGGATATTATTGATCAAGATGAGTTAAAGACTGGCGTACGGAGAGAAGGAGCTTATTTCGGAACTGATGCATTAATAAATAAACCAGCTCAGTCTGTATCAGCTGGGATTTCGGGTTTAGTACTTTTTCTTACAAATTTCAATCAGAATTTAGGTGTAGGAGAAAGTCAACCAGATAGTGCCATATTTGGAATAAAAATGTTATTAGGTGTTATTCCAGCAATATTTATAATATTAGGACTTATTTCTTTGTGGTATTATCCTCTAGATTCTAGAACTAAAGAATATAAGGAAATGAAAAGAAAAGTAATGGTATTACACGATGGGAAATTGCAAAGATTAAGAGAAAGATTGGGTAAAAAAACAGATAATTAAATTTTGATATAATATTTTATATTTCATGGATGATAACAAGCGTCCTTATAATAAACTTTCTTATGTTCCTTTTTTTAAAATAAAAATTAATGATGAATTTTGGGCAACTAGGCAAAAAATTAATAGAGAAGTTTCAGTCCCGCTTCAATTGGAAAAGCTCGAAGAAGATCATCATATTGACAACTTTAGAGTAGCTGCTGGAGTTAAAAAAGGCACACATTTAGGTGAATTCTATTTTGACTCTGATTTATACAAATGGCTTGAAGCAGCATTTTATATCTTACACACGTATGAAGATATTAATTTAGAAAAGAAAGTAAATGAAATAGTCAATTTAATTGTTAAAGCTCAATTAAAGGATGGATATGTAAATACATTTTACTCACCGAGATTTAAAGAAAAAAGATTCACAAATTTCCCTTTTATGCATGAATTATATTGCGCTGGTCATCTTATTCAAGCAGCTATAGCTCAAAATCAGGCAAAGGGTTCCAAAGAATTATTAAAAGTGGCTGAAAATTTTGCTAGTTTTATTGCAAAAATTTTTCGAAATAAGAAAGATAATGAAGTACCTGGCCATGAAGAGATTGAAATGGCCTTAATTGAACTATTTAGAATTACAAAAAAGAGGGAATATCTACTCCTTTCAAGAGATTTAATTAATAAACGAGGTCGTATTTCTGGATTAAAAGCTTATATCATTCGCAAATATCTTAATTTTAACCATATATTAAAAGCCGCAAAAAAATTTAATGCTATATTTAAACAGAAAAATTCTGATTTATATTATAATAAGCGTGGAGAAGAAGATGAGGTTGCTGATTTTTATTCTGATCTTACGTTAAGTGAAAGAATTAAATTTATCTTCTCAATTTTAACCGGAAAATCTTTTCAATTAAATATTCCAGTTAAAGAAATTATTGATCCCGAGGGACATGCTGTAAGAGCCATGTATCTTTTTTGTGGGATGGCAGATTTATATTCTGAAACAGGTGATCAATTACTCCTGAATGTTTTGAAGCGAATCTGGTTAAAGATTGTAAAAGGAAAAATGTATATAAGTGGAGGTATTGGTTCAATTAAGGGAATAGAAGGATTCGAAAAAGATTTTAAGTTAAGGAATGAAAACTCTTATTCTGAAACATGTGCCGCTATAGGATTTCTAATGTGGACTTGGCGTTTACTTCAAATTACCGGGCACTGCAAATATTCAGATTTAATTGAGCGCCTTTTATATAATGCTATGCTTGTAGGGTATTCAATTGATGGTAGAAAATACTTTTATAGCAATCCTCTAATTTCAAATAGACAAGCGGAGAGAAAAGAATGGTTTCTTTGTGCTTGTTGTCCTCCTAATGTTGCTAGAACTATAGCATCCTTAGGAAATTATATTTATAGTATCTCTGAAAAAGGAATTTGGATTCATCAATATATTGGAAATGCAACTGATGTCAGATTTAATAGTAATATTATAAAAATAGAATTAATAAGTAATTTCCCGTGGAATGGTAATGTGAAGATAAAACTTGGATTAGATAGAAATCGAAATTTTTCGACTTTTTTTAGGGTACCTCAATGGTCTATTAGCACTACGCTCTCAGTTAATGGAAAAAAGCATTATAATTCTCTTACTCCAGGAAAGTATGTTGAAATTATTCGCAATTGGATTGACAAGGATGAAATTGACATAAATTTTGAAATGGTACCAAGGTTATTAGAAAGTGATCCAAGAATAAAAAGTAATAGAGAAAAAGGTGCATTATCATATGGACCTTTAATATATTGTTTAGAACAAAAGGACAATAAGAATTTTGATATTTTTAGTATGAAAATTCCAAAAAATCAAGATTTTGAGATAAGTTATGAACCAAACTTATTAGATGGAATAATAATTATCAGAGGAAATATTTCTAATGGGGAAAAATTCATGGCGATCCCCTATTATGCATGGAATAATCGAGGATCGACCAAAATGCAAGTTTGGAATAAAATAATTTAAAATAATTTTAATAAAAATTTTTTATGAATGGTGAATAATCCAATTCAATTTCTTGCATTGTTAAGTAGCCAAGATTTTCATTTAATTCTTCTATATTCTTTACTCCCATAAGAACAACTGAAACTTCCGGAAATGATTTCACATAATATATACATTTAGTAGGGGTTATATCTGAGGGAATTTTTGTTTTAAAGCTTAAACCTCCTGTTTGATATTTAGCAAAATGAGTAATTTGGTTCCTTTTTAAGAGTTTACCTCCAGCAAAAGGTTTAATTGCTACTAAACCTATTTCACTTTTCGAGCAAACAGTTAAAAATTCATCCCTTCCCATTAATCCGTGATTTGCTAAATTAATAGGAAACATTATCATATCAATCTTTCCACTTTTAATAGCTTGTTGGGCAACTATTGTATCATGAGTGCTTAATCCTATGTAACGAGCTTTTCCTTCATCTTGAAACGAGATTGCTAAATCTAATAAGCCTCTTGGATTCATTATCTTTTCAAATTCATTTACTTTAACATATTGTATAATAAGGATATCTACATAGTTTATCTTTAATGCAGATAGTAATTTTAAAAACGCATTTCTACTTTCTTTAATACTTCTATTTCTTTTAGGTTTTCCATTAAATTCAGTAGTTCCCAAATGTCCTGTAATAATTAACTGGTCCCTATATCCTTTAAAACATAATGCTAGCTTTTCAAGGTAATGTTGAACAGAAAAGAGAACATCAAAGTAATTTATTTCATTCTCAATAGCACCAAGTATAACAGATTTTACTATGTTTTTAGGTTGATAGAATAAATACTCTGTTCCTATCCCTACTTCACTTACTTTTAAACCTGTTCTTCCTAATTCCTTAAAATTCAAACTAATCCATTATAAGAATATTGATTATTTTTTAGAGTCTTTTTAAATTCGTGTTCCAAACAATAGTATTGAATATTTATAGGAAAAATTAAAACTCTTCTACTTTTTGGCTTTCTGGATATCTTTCAAAAAGAGTTTCTGTTATAACATTAAATGCTTCTTCAACATTTTTTCCTGTTTTTGAAGATAATTCCACAAATGAAGAAAGGTTATACTTTTTAGCTGCTAATATTCCTTCTTCTCTAGGGACCGCTCTATATTCTTCCAAATCTAACTTAGAACCAATTAACATTATTGGAATATCGCCTGAATGCTCTCTTATTATTTGGGTCCAATCAGGTAAATGGTCTAATGATAAACGATTTGTTATATCGTATAAGAAGAATGCAGCATTTGCTCCTTTACAATATTGATGAAGTAAGAATCTAAATCTTTCTTCTCCACCAAAATCCCATATTTGTAATTTTACCTTCTTTCCCTGAAAATAAGTTGTCTTGGAATAGAAATCAACGCCTATTGTCAATTTAAGATCCTCTAAGAAGAATCCGGAAATATATCTAATAGTTAGCGACGTTTTTCCAACTGAGGCGTCCCCTAACATCATTATTTTAAAAGTAAAATCGTAATCCATCATTCTTTTCAACGAGCAAATCTTTCTGGTGAATACTATTAGATTTTTTAGAATAATTTGAAATAACAGTTTTTAAAAATCTGTTATTTTATAATTTTCTTTTAATAAAAATTATATCTATTATTATTTAATATTTCTTTTTAAAAAGTAACTTTTTTTATTCGATAGAATTCATAAAATTAAGACCAAAATATTAAAAATAGAATGAGTAATTGAACACATAATTAAAGATCTTCCAGAGTAAATAAAAGTAAGAGCAAATAAGGAACCTATAGTAAAAAAATATCCAAAATAAGAAATTATTGTTTGTATTGGGACCAAAAATGGAGGAACATGGTATAATGTGAAAAAAGTAGAGGATAATATAATCGAGTAAATTAATTTAAATTTATTATTAAATTTTTGAATTAGAAAGCCTCTAAAAAACCCTTCTTCACA
>JBHLPZ010000116.1:0-9975 GCA_048885325.1 Candidatus Odinarchaeota archaeon | reverse complement strand
TATATTCAACATCTTGAGAAATAGCTTGTCCAGAATATTTATAATCAACTGAAATTTCCTTCCTTTCAATAGGAGTTAGAGGTATATGTTTTAATTCAAAAGAACATTGATGATTTTCAGGTAGTCTATGCTTTTTACAAAATGTTCCACCACAATATTTGCACTTAAATGGTAAATAACCAATTTGCTCTCCACAGCTTTCACAGTATGTCATTTTATCTCTTTATTATTAGTATTATTAAGAAAAAATCTTATTACGAGTATAAAAAAGTTTCGTGCTTCATAATTTTTTTGATTATAATAATAAGAATCATAAAATTTAATACGGAGGATAATATGGATTTGTCTCAATTGGAGCATATATACTCATAAGAGTTATGATTAGTAGCACTACTAATGATATCATTAAGAGAAAATAAACTATTTTATTCCATTTCCAAATATTCTGCCCATCTAAAATTCCAAAGGGTAACATATTAAATGCTCCAAGCATAAAGTTGAAATATGCAGCCATTCCAATGAGTAAATTCAATGGAAAAAAACTTGTTGGAATAAAAAAAGATATTGCAAAAAGAATTGAACCATATATCAAATTAACTATTGGTCCTGCTGCTTTGCATAAACCAGTTTTTCTACTTACTTTATCTAATCCTAAAACTACAACTGCTCCCGGTAATGCTAATCCAGGCAATGCAGCCGAGCCAGAAACCAATGTAAATATTCCCATGGCTATAGTAATACCCGTCAAAATCATTCCAAATGTAAGCAATCTAAATTTTGTTTGGAGACCAAAATGCACAGCTACTTGACGATGTCCAAATTCGTGAAAAAGAAAAGCAGTTGCGTAAAAGCCTGCTAACATAAAGAGAGCCCAAACATAGCCGGAAAAGATAATCTTATAAAACGATATTAAACCAACAATAAAGATTAAGATTACCCCGATTAAGAAATGTAAAAATTCTGATTTATGTGCTAAAAAAATTCCTTTAAATTCAATCCCTGAATCCGGATCAAAAGCATTATCAGGAATTTGTTTTTCTTGACGATACCATGTATAAGTTCCATCCACTGTACCTCTTACTAATGAATCTGAGGAACTCGCAATCTCTTGAGTGGAATGTGTTGAAATTATTTGAGGTTCCATGTATGTAATACTTGATGGAGTCTGTTGTAATTTTAAACCTTCTATTACGATATTACATTCATGGTCGATGCTTTCTTTATGTAATAAACAATAATTTTGACCACATTTGCTGCAATAATAGATATCAGACGTTTCCCTCCCACAATGATAACATATAGCCATAACTAAATTACCTATAAAAAAATATAAAATTAAAATTTATGATTTTACTATTGATATAAAATTTAATATTAATAATATTACGCCTAAATTTAAATCAAGGTTGTACTATCTATTTATTAAGTTAAGGTATAAATAAAATTAAAATTCCTAACAAGTTAAAATTATGAATGAAGATCAAAATAAGGAACAAGAAAAATTAGAACAAGAAAGAGAAAAATTGAAGAATTTAGGTGTAAAGGGAACTTGGAATATTTTAACTGATCTAACAAAAAAGAAGAAGGAAGAATAAGAATTTATTTAACTAATTTTCCTTAAATTTAACAAATTTTTAAAATCCTTACTGAAAAATAGCTCTTTTTTCAAAAAATTAAATTACTAATTATTCATTTTATTTATTAACCTAAACTATAATAAAGAAGTGGGTTTAAACGGGTAAAAAAGTCTACTGCCCTACCTGTGAACGTGAAGTAGAGCTAAGAAGGAAAAATTTTGATCACATATATCATGAAGTTTTATGTTTTATGGTTCTACTTACATTTGGTTTAGGATTTTTAATATTCCTTTTATTAAAATATTCCAAAAAAAAAGATCGATGTCCTAATTGTGAAACAAAGTTCAATCTCGAAAGCCTTGAACCTATAAAAGATTAATTCTGAGAAAAAGACTTACCTTACTTTCATTTTACTTTTGCATTTAGGGCAGATTTTATCTTTTTCAGAAAGACTCTTCTTCATAATTGTCTTTTGATATTTACACTTAGCTTTTGTGCAGACTAATACATATTTATTAAACTTAGAGATTGTTAATTTTTCAGTCAAAACTTTCTTAGATTGAGTCTTACTCTCTTTTTCTATTATTTTATCTTTCTTAACTTCAGGTTTTTTAGTTTTCTTGTCTGGTTTTAACCATCTCTCTAAACTCAAGGAATCTTCACAATTTCATAAAAATTAAAAATTCTAATTTTTCTAAATAATAAAAGTAAAAAGAATAAAAAAATGATGGTATTCAAACACCGATAAGCATTTAAAACACTTGCTCTTCACCAGCAATTAACCGTTTTCTTAATTCAATCAGGTATTCCTTTGATAAAAATTCTTCAACTACTTCATTTGCTATTTTTTCTATACTTGAAAAATTTACATTACCTGCTGGGATTAAAGTTATTGAATTTACCCAAGGATCAGTTATAGGTCTTCCTATCTGTGATAAAAGTTTAACATGACATTCAATTATATCTCCTTCTCCTCTCTTATAAATTTCCCGAGCAATATTAGTTGCTGCAATATTATAAATCTTTCCGACATGATTAATTGGATTTTTACCACATACCGCTTCTAAGCTCATCGGTCTACATGGTGTTATTAATCCATTTGAACGATTACCCCTACCTACTTCTCCATCATCTCCCGATTCAGCGCTAGTTCCAGTTATAGTTAAATATATTAAATTTTTCTCTATTATATCGGCTACATTTATTTGGCAGGATACTTCCCGATTGGGTATGACATCTGTCGCTAAGTTTAATACAGCTTCTTTTATCTGATTAGAATAACTCATATATTCATCAATATCATTTACATACTTGCTTATCATAGCTGCAGCAACCGTAATTCCAACTTTATTTCCAACCCGCTCAACCATTACTTTCACATCTTCACCAGAACCCTTACATTCATCCTTAAATTTATCTGAATTAATAAGTTTTTCAGCTTCAAGTGCAATCTTTTCTGCATCCGAATAAGGAGCATAACCAACACCAAAACTGGTGTCATTTGCGAGGGGTACCTCTTCAGAATGATGAGATTCATCAAAAACTCCAGTTAAATCTGTAGAACCCGGGCGGACAGCATAATCAAATTGAATATCCTTTTCAAGATTAAGATTTCTGAAAATACGGGATAATACCTGTCTTTGCGTCTCTAGGCAAATTGTAGCGACTGGGATATAATCCAACTTGGTTCCTGTTCCACAGTCTCTTAGGATTTGATTTATAGCTCTTCCTACTATTAAGAAATATTGAGGTTGAATAATCATTCCCCCTCCGAATTCAGGTTTAGCCACTCCACCAACTAGGGCTGCCTTGTCCACATTATGATGATACACTCTATCGAAATTCTCCAGATAGTATTTACAAAGAGCTCTGGAACATGCATCCGCTACAGCATCACAAACAGTATCAGGGTGCCCAATACCCTTCCTTTCGCAGATTTCAGGGAAATCTGAGTGTTCAACAGCAAATTTTAAGTCTAATTGATTTATTTTCAACATTTTCCATAACCAATTTCTTAATCATATAAACAGTTATTTAATCTATAAATCTTAATTAATAATAGAATAAAATAATTATTAAAAAAAAAATGCATTTAAAGCATAATATATGCTTTAAAATTATAGTAAAAAAACTTTTTGCATTGAGGAGATATTAATTTTACCAGATTTTGGAACACTTAAATATTTAAGAAAAAGTTTAAATTTCAGCCAAAAGGAATTAGGAGATAAATTAGGTATACCTCAATCAACTATATCAAGAATCGAAAATGGAACTATGGATCCTCCATATTCCAAGTTTAAGAAAATTTATGAATTTTTAGAAATAGAAAGCCGCAAAAAAAAGCAAGCTGAAATGACTGCTAGAGATATTATGACAGATAATATTATCTCAATAAAACCTAAATCATCTATAAAAGAAGCTATAGAACTAATGTATGATAATGGTATATCACAGCTACCAATTATAGAAAAAGGGCAAAATCTTGGCAGTATTACTTCTAAAAAAATTCAGAAAGAGATAACAGATAAACCAGAAATTATTAATGCTGATATATTTCTTATAAAAGAATTACCTTTTCCAGAAGTAGAAGTTGATTGGGACGCGAAAGATATTTCAAATCTACTTGTCAATTATCCTGCTGTGTTAGTAAAAAAAAGTGATTCTTATATTGGAATTATAACGGATTCAGACTTTCTTAAACTTACAACTAGGTGAGAAAAACTAGATTTAGCAATTTAAGACATTATATGGGGTTATAGAATTAAATTAATTAATGCCAAATATATAATTTAAATAATCATAAAGATTTTTATTGCAATTTAATTTTAAACTAATGGGATTTAATGACTGATACAATACTTAAAAAGATTGATGGAATATTAAAACAAGCCAATTTTGAAACATTATTATTGGATGAATTTTGTAATAAAAAGAATAAATTTTGTTTTGATCTTTTAGTGAAAAAAGAAAATTCTATTTTTAGTGTAAAGATTTTTCCAAATATTGATAATTTAAGCCCAGAAATTATAAATGATATCAAATCATTATCATTATTATTAAAATCCAAACCTTTACTAATTGGAATCAGAAATAGATATCAGAATTTAGAGGATAATACTATATATATTAGAGAAGGATTACCTTTTATATCATTCAATACATTAGAAAATATTTTAACTAGAAATATATATCCTCACCTTCTAACAAGGAGGGGTGGAGGAGTAATATTTTTAGATGGAAATTTAATGAAAGAAATAAGGGAAAAAAAAGTAATCAGCAGAAAAGAATTATCTGAGAAGTTGGGAGTTACCAAAAGAACTGTTTATTCCTATGAAAATGAAACTTTGCGTCCTTCGGAAAAAATTGCTGAAAAAATATCATCTATCTTAAATAGTAGTGATATCTTTAAAAAAATAAATATACTTGACTGGTCATTTAAATTTGAATTAGAACAAAAAGAAAACATCGAAGAGCGTGATTTATCACCTTTCGAACATCATATTGAAGAAATTATTAAAGATATTGGTATTTATTCATATTGGTATAAAAAGGGGCCAACTCCTTTCAAATTATCTTTATATTCGGATATCAACAGAAAAGTGCAGAAACCTAATTTCTATCCGATTTTCTCTGGAATATCTGAAGAACAAAAAAAGATAAATGCTCCTAATATCAGATATTTAAGAACGTTTACTAAATTATTTCATAAAAATGCTCTGTTCATCATTAATAACGATGTTAAAATCTCAGAGTCTCTAAAAAAAGAAAAAATACCAATTGTAAGAATAAAAGATTTAGAAGAAATTGATGATGAAGAGGAATTTATTGAACTCATCCAAGAATCGTAACCTTAGTTTTGAACTAATATGTGGTATAGATGAGGCTGGTAGAATATAAATCAATTCGATTTATATGCTGACGGGGCCCGTCTTAGGACCAATGGTTATATGTGGGGTTTGTTTTACTAAACAAAAATTAGAATTTTTGCAAGAAATCGGAGTTAAAGATTCTAAGAAGCTTTCTCCAACAAAAAGATATGAATTAGCAAAAATCATTATTGAAAATTGTCATTCTCATAAAATTAAAATAATTGATGTAAAAGAAATTGATACTAGAGAAAATCATAGGATTTCAATGAATAGACTAGAAGTGCTTAAATTTGCTGATTTAATTAATGAATTAAAACCTAGTGTAGTAATATTAGATGCCGCTGATGTTAAAGAAGAAAGGTTTGGAGCCTCAATAAAACCTTTACTAGACTATTCTCCTAAAAAAATTATCTCAAAACATAAAGCAGATGATATTTTTCCAATAGTTTCAGCTAGTTCCATAATTGCTAAAAACACTAGAGATTATCTAATTAGCACATTAAAAGAAAAATATGGAGATTTTGGTTCAGGATACCCCTCTGATATGAAAACCATTAAGTTTTTAAGAGATTGGATAATAGATCATAAATCCCCCCCTTTTTTTGCAAGAAAAACATGGAATACTACAAAAAGATTATTGGATGAAATTGTATATAATAAGAAGATAAACGATTATTATGGTTAATTTTTTATTTAATTATTAAAACAATATGATTCGCAGCGTATTTATGAATATTTAAACTTTCAATTATTTCATAACCCGCGTTCTTAATGATTTTCTTCTCTTTCGAATAAATTTTTTCTGATTTTTGTACACTATTAATTGATTGAGACTTTATTGCTAAAATTAGTGTCCCTTCATCTTTCAAATAATACTTGCAATTTGATATTGCTATTTCAGCCTGATTGGGTTGTGCTACATCTTGATATATAAAATTAATTTCTGTAAAAATAGATTTTGCATAATTTTCTGGAAAATTGGCATCTCCTATAATTGGAATTATATTTCTTCTATTTGAGATATTTTGTATAAGTTGTCTTACGCTTCTATGTGCTATTTCTACTCCATAAATAATTCCTTCATAAGCAATATCTGAAAGGTGAGAAATTGTGGTTCCTGATGATGCGCCCAAATATAAACATTTTAAGTTGCTTTTTAAGAAATTAGTACTTGGATTTTCCAATAATAAAGCTGCTAATTTACTTCTATAAGGATCCCATTCTCTATATTCTATATTTTTGTAAGTAATCAATCTTTCTCCGTAGATTCTTTTACCAGGGATTAGATTTTTGGTATATAGTTTCAAACTACTGGGATGTCCAGAAATGAAGACATTTGTATATTTTGGATGAGCCCTAATTTCAATATTATTCAATTTATTAATTCCTCGATTAACTATCTGAACTTTCTTTTTGTCTTTATTACTTGATTTTTGGGTTTTTTAGGATATTTCTTTTCAATTTCATTGATTTTTTCTTCAATTTCAGTTGAAAGTAAATCTGCTACAAAATCTCCCTTGAAATAATCTACTTTTGCGGCAATACCAATTTTCCCAGATATTAACCTGGCTATTTTTCCTCTATTCCACGCTTTACTTCCCCTTATTAAATTCCATTGATATATTAGACCATGTTTAGGTCTTTTTTCACCTGTTTTAAGAAATCGATATAGTGCTTTTTCAGCTCCTAATATTTGTATTCGAGAAGCTGGCATATAAGCTAGTCTCTTTAAATTACCTGCTTTTGCGATTAACTTAGCCCCAATTAAGCTACCAACTATTGCATTTAAATTAGGTGCTGTCTGTATCATTAAATTTTCTAGATGTTTTTCCAATTTGCTCCTAAATTGGTCAAGTTTTAATATTTGTTCTGCAAAATTTTGAATAACATCTAATTCAATTGTCGCTCCCATCGATTTTGAAGCCAAATTTTCTAGCAACTTAATACGTTTTTCTTTGAATTCAAAATGATTTTTTATTTTCTCAACTGTAAAATTTTTTCGATCACCTAAGATGTAAATTAATTTGGCAATAATTATATTATCTTCAATTAATTTATCGGTTAACTCTGGAAAATGTAATCCATACCATTCTCTAAGTCTACTAGAATATAGACTAATTGATTTTTTAATGGTATCTATACTATCAATAGTACGGATAATAATTATGTCGTTTTGAGCACCTAATACACTCACTTGCTTTCTAACTAATTTTTCCTCAAGAGATTTAACTCTTGAAAGAAGATCTACATCAGAAATATTAATACCTATCTTCTTTAAATTTTGACCTAAGCTAAAACGAAAAGTCCTAAATTCGGGAGCATCAGTATTTAAACTGGTTTCTAACTTTAAATCTTGAGAAGTAAAACTTTCAAGTTTTCTATTATCAAATATAAAATACTTAAACCCAGAGTTTTTTAAGTCAAGAATAAATGTCTTAAAGTCTTCTAAAACAATACCTTTATCGAGTGATTGATAAAAAGTAATAATTTTTTGGTCATCATCATCAAAATTTATAAAATTTAAGATTGTTCCTGTTTCATCAACAGCAAATATACCTATTAAAGTATCTATTATAAAGCATATCATTTTTGTTATACTATCTGCTGTAAATTTTCTTAAATAATAATAATAATATTTCCTTAGGTTATAATAGTAATGCTTGAAATTAATATTTCTGGTTTGAAATTAAAATCTCCTATTATTTTGGCGTCTGGTATTTTAGGAGTTTCATGTTCTACCATGAAAAGAGTAATTAGCTCTGGTGCTGGAGCAGTAACTACTAAATCAATTGGACCCAAACCGAGAATAGGTTATAAAAATCCCTCTATTATTGAAGTTTACCCTGGGACATTTTTAAACAGCGTTGGTTTAGGAAATCCTGGAATTGATGATTTTGTTTTTGAAATTAAAGAAATTAAAAAACATAATTTCCCTTTGATAGTAAGTGTATTTGGAGATAATAATGAATCATACTTAGAGGTTGCTTTAAAAGCAGAAAATGCTGGAGCTGATGCGTTAGAAGTAAATATTTCTTGCCCACACGCAGAAATCTCTTGTATAGGAATCAGTAAAGACTTGACTCATTCAGTTATTACTGAGTTGAAAAAGAAAGTCAAAATACCAATATTTGTTAAATTAAATCCAAATGTGACAGACATCTGTGAAATAGCATTAGCATCCGAAAAAGCTGGAGCTGATGCTATAGTTGCTATTAATACTTTAACAGCTATGACTATTGATATTAATGTTAAAAGACCGATATTATCACATGGAAGCGGGGGACTCTCTGGAAGAGCAATTCATCCAATTGCTATAAAAAAAGTGTATGATCTCTATAAAGTACTCAAAATTCCAATTATTGGTTGTGGAGGGATCTATGATTGGAAAGATGTTGTTGAATTCTTTTTAGCTGGGGCATCTGCTGTTCAAATAGGGACGGCGTTATACCAAGGTTTTGATATAATTTCAAAAATTAACTATAATCTCATTAAATATTTAGAAGAAAAAGAATATCATTCAATATTAGACATAAGAGGTTTAGCTCATCAATATACAGTTCAGGAGGTACCTGATTTTGACTAAAAACACAATCCATACAGTTAGAGTTAAAAAAATAATAAATGAATGTGAAGGTATTAAGACTATCCAATTCAATTTGAAAGAGATCAATTCTTTCAATTATAATCCTCCTAAAGCCGGACAATTCGTAATGGTCTGGGTTCCTGGCGTTGACGAAATTCCCATGTCTCTATCTGGTTGTGATGATGAAGGAAATTGGACAATAACGGTTAAAAATGTAGGAGAATGCACAAAATCAATTCATAATTTAAATGTAGGAGATTTCATAGGAGTCAGAGGCCCGTTAGGTAACTCTTTCGAATTTCCAAAAGATCAATCAAAAATCTCAATATTAATTGGTGGAGGATTTGGAATTGCTCCCTTAAAGTATCTTGCTTCTGATTTAAGTAAAAAAAAATTTAAAACAATTATTATTGAAGGAGCAAAAATTGGAGAAGAACTGCTTTTTATTAATGACTTTAAGACTTTAGATAATGAATACTCAGAAATATTTTTTTGTACTGATGATGGAAGTTATGGAGTAAAAGGTACGGCTTCTGATACATTGGAAAATTTAATTAAAAAATATACAAAATCCGATTTGTCTAATTTAAATATATATTCCTGTGGGCCTGAAGAGATGCTCTATAGCATATTTCAGATTTGTGAGAAATATAATATTAAATTACAAGTTAGTTTAGAAAGAATAATGAGATGCGGTTGTGGTATTTGCGGTTTATGTGCAATTGACCCTTTAGGATTACTTGTTTGTAAAGATGGACCGGTATTTAATATAAATGAATTAAGAGACATGGATGATTTTGGAAAATATAAGAGAAATTTTACTGGTAAAAAAATTACTATTTAATCATATTACTACATATTAGATCATTGGGTTTTAAAATCAAAAAATTTATCCTTCAATAATAACTACATTACCTACATGATTGAAGACCTTAATGAATCTGGG
>JBHLPZ010000115.1:0-9979 GCA_048885325.1 Candidatus Odinarchaeota archaeon | reverse complement strand
ATATACCAATATATATAGGAATATATATTTTATATATTGCTTAATCAAGCTTTTACGTCATTTTTGTAAATTAAGTTCTTGAAACGAAACTTTTAAATATATATTTGTATAATAGTATATTGAAAAATATTAGAATATATAAAAAGAGGTAAAAATGCATCAAAGGAATTCCGTTGCTGGAATAGTTATATGTATGATTAGTTTCGTATTATTCGGATTATTTTTTGCCTTCCGACCCTTTATAGGTTTTTCATTTTTTCCAATGTTTCCTGCGATTTTCATTTTTATATTCATTATAATAGCTGCAGCTACGAGCGTCGAAAATTCAAAAAAGACACAAAGAAATTATTACAATAACCAAAATTACTCTCAAGTACCCTTAAAAAATCCTTATATTATACAAAATAAAAGAGAAATAGAGATCCAGGAAGAAACTAGAGAAGTAATTCGAGCTCAGTATTGTCAATATTGTGGAATAAAAATTGACCCAGATGCGAACTATTGTCATAATTGTGGAACTAGTCGATCTGAATAATTTTTTTTTTAATAAAAATAAATAGTTATATAGGTCAAATTTAAAAAAATGAAAAAGAATTACCGCAAATGTGGAAAAATATTAATTATCATGATATTAGTTCTAAGTACGGCTTATTTTTTCACAAACCCATTTTCTGATATTAAATTTAATGATGAAAATTCGAATGAACTGATTTCAGGAGTAAAACTTAGTGTATCAGATAGTTTAAACTTAACGTATAATGATTATTTTACTTTTTCTGGATTTGCTGTAAATGAAATTTACTGGAATTTTACAGGAGATCCAATAAACGTCTCTATATTTCTCTTAATTCTGGATCAATATTCTTATTATTATTCTTTCATAAATGATACGATAAATTACGGCCTTAATATTACTTTATATTATTTATATTTTGATTATATTGTCTCAATGAATACCTCAAGTAATTCTGGAATATACTATCCGCCTCAAGCTGATTATTGGTATGTAGTATTTGTTAATTTTGATGTAATACACCAATCAACTACTCTTATCCATTTTAACATTGATTTTGATCCCTATGATCCTGATCCTAATTACGTGACATTACCTTCATTTTCTCTTTTAAATATTTTCTTTATCATTTTCGCAAGTTTGATTGGTACAATGATTATGTTAATGATATATATAGGAGTTAAGAAAAGACATAGTGTTTATAAATCACCTTTATTATCACCATATTTATATAGACCAAAAACACAACCAATAAATCCTTATATAAAGCAACTTAAAGAGCAAAAATTGGATCAAGTCAAAATAACGGAACAACCAAATTTACCATTACCTAAATATTGTCCATATTGTGGAGCACAAAGGGATAGGGATGCAGTATATTGTCACCAATGTGGTAGTAAATTAGAATAATAAAATTTAAAATAATAAAATAGAAAAAAAGTGGAAAATAAATGAGCATAAGTGAGTGCATTTCTGAGGAAGAGAAAAAGAAAATAATGTACTTTCATGGAAAGGATATACATTCAAAGAAATTTCAGAAACGAATTCATAAAAAAGCTAGCTTAACTCGTGCCATTTTAATTAATACCACTATTATTGTAGTATCTATACTTTTTGTATGGATACTGGTAATCTTGTTTGGATAGTAAATTACAAAATTATAATCAAGGTTAAAATTTAAAAGAGGAAAAATATGGATTTATATGATATATTTTTTAGCATATGTTTAGGATTGTTTATTGGTGGAATAATTATGTCCATTATTTCACTAATTATCGCTGAAATGTCAACTCATGATCTTCAGGATACAGATCATTTTGACCATGCAGACCATATCGATCACGTTGACCATGTTGATCATTTTGACCATGTAGATCATATCGATCACGTTGACCATGTTGATCATTTTGACCATGCAGACCATATCGATCACGTTGACCATGTTGATCATTTTGACCATGCAGACCATATCGATCATGTGGACCATATTGATAATTCTGATCATTTAGATTATTCAAATCATTATAGTGATACTACTCCTGCTCCATTTATGTTATTATTATCATCATTTCTGTTGGTTTTTGGAATATCGGGTATTATTTTATATTACTCGATTATAAGTGAAATAAAATTCATTATTCTTTTAGCTACTCCTCTAATAGCATATATTTCTACTAGATTAATTTCCTATATTTGGAGGAAAATAGCTAGGTCCAGATATTATAATATTTCTTCGACTATGAATTTAATTGGGCAGGAAGGTGAAGTTATTCTGAGGGTGGATGATCGAGGGGGAGTTATTAAAATTCAATCTAATACTCCTATGAAATTCGAAAAAATGCATGTAAAACCGCTTAAAGAATCGATTTCTTTTGAAAAAGGCACGAAGATCTATATTTGTGATATAAAAGATGGTTTTTTTTTAATCGATAGTAATCAAAAGTCAATTAGAAATAGGAGAGGGTATAAAAGTAAATAATATTCAAAATATTTTAATAAATTGGAAAATTAAAAATAAAATTTTAAGGATAAGGGATTTATTTCCTTACAATTATAATCTAAAATAAAATTAAATTAAAAAAAATTAAAAAAAAAAGGAGGTAATAAAAAGGAAATGTTATTTCAGGAGATAAATGGGTGGATAGTCGGTGGAATTATTGGTGCAGTTGTTATTTTTTTCTTATTTATCATATTTTTAGCGACAAGATATAGGAAATTTAAAACAAACCAGTTTGTTATTCATCTACGTAATGGTAAAGTTAAAAGTGCCGGACTTGGAGGTAATATTTGGTTATTACCTTTAATAGATGAGTATATTGTAATTCCTACTACAAGTATTCAAACAACTCTAGAAGCACATGAGCAAGTTGTTTCAATGGAATATCAAAATATATCGGTTGTTGGTATGTTGATTTGGAAAGTCATAGATCCTGAGAAAGCATTTAGTGCAATTTCATGGGTTCCTAGAGATGAGAATTATGTTGAAAAAATTTTGAAGAATGCAGCTGAAGCGATAATTCGAACAACTTGTGCTAATATGCCAATTGAAAAAATTATAAGAGAACGACGTGAGATAATAGAACATGTAGCTAAAGAGTTACATGAATTGACTGCCGACTGGGGGCTTGTTATAGAGTCTATTGAAATTAGGGAGGTAAATATTCTAGAACCAGAATTGAAAAAGAATATGGAAGCTGTTAAACAAGCTATTGAATTTAGGAAAGCACGAGTAGCTCAAGCAGATGCAGAGAGAGAGTCGAGAATGAGAGAACTTGAAGTAAAAAATGAAGTTGGGACTCAAGAACAATTAGTTGAGAGAGAAATTGAATTACGTAGAAAAGATAAAGAAATTGCAGTAGCTGAAAGAGAGAGAGAACGTAAAACTATTGAAGCAGATGGAGATAGAAAGAAAAAGGTTATTGAGGCTGAGGCAGATGCTCAACAAATTAAGAAGAAATTAATTGCTCAAGCGGAAGGAGAAGCTGAAAATATTAAACAACAGATGCTAGCTCAAGCAGAAGGTTTCCAGAAACAAGTAGAAGCTATGAGTGCAGCAGATCAGAGATTTTTAGCGGTGCAACTTACTAATATTTTGCCAGAAATATTTAAAAACCTTAGTCCCGAGAAAATGTTTATAATGGGTAATGGTGATGAAGCATTCAGTAGCCTTTCAAAAGCGATTCTACCATTCTTACAATTACTACCTGAATATTCAGATAAGATAAAAAATTTTCTTGGTACTGGAAATCTCTCGAACATTAAAGAATTATTAGTTAAGAAATAATACTAGTTTATTTTTTTTTATTTAGTTTTTACTTTTATTATAAAAATCAAATAGAAAATGTTGAAATAAGGATAAAAATGGTTGATATTAAGGAAATATTATCAGAAGGTAATAATAGATATCAGTGGAAAATTATACAAGGAACAGAAAATTTAAGAAGTAATAAAAAACAACTTAACCCTCTACTATTTTTAACCTGTATGGATCCCCGCATTGATGTGCATCGTATATTTCAATTAAATCCTGGAGATGCTTTTATTTTAAGAAATGCAGGCAATATGTATACTGAGGATGTTCTGCGATCTATTTTAATTGCAGTTCATGAATATAATATTAAATATGTTATCATTTTAGGGCATTTAGATTGTGGTATGACCAAAATTCATTTAAGTGAGTTGAGATATAAATTATCTAAACCTGCTTTAGCAAAAATATGTAGAAATGGGACAAATATAGAATTAAATCTTCAAAGGTTTTTTAAAATATTTATTGATGAACTTCAAAATATAAATAATCAAGTTGATTGGCTAAAATCAAAAAAAGAAATTCCTTCATCTCTACAGATTATCGGATTATTATACGATCCTAATTCAGGATGGGTTTTTCATTCAAAGGAGTTTGGTAAATATAAATTTATCGAAAATTTCATGCATGATTATAAAAAAATCATTGAAAAAAAAAGAATCGACTTAATTGATTATTTTGAGTCTATAGAAGATGAAATCATTGGAGAAACTATTGAGGAATCCACAGAAGAATCATCTAAGTTTGTAGAAGATACTTCTCTTAGTCATATTGAATTAGCACAAAAGGAACAGCCCGAAGACTTTGTTGAAGAAAAAACAGAAGTTTATCAAACTACTCCATTACCTATTCCAAAAATAAAAATCCCTAAAATCTATATTCCAAATATTAATTTTAAAGTCCCAAAAATCTATGGGATTGGAATAAAAAATAAAAAGATGGCAAATCTAAAGAAATAATTTTGTTTTTTTCTTTATTCTTTAAATTTTCAACAAATTATTGCTTTAATTTTAAAGATTAAAAAAATTTTTAATTTAATAATTATTAGTAAGTTTATTAGATAATTAATTACACGCCTCGGTGGCTTAGCTGGTAGATAAAATCGTATTTAGCAACTTTAGCTACAAGCATTGCCTTGGTAAGGCAAAGGTCGCGGGTTCAAAAGTGGAAAAATCTTACTTTTTTCATGGAAATTCCCGCCCGGGGCTTAATTTTTTTTCTAACCCTGAAACCGTGGATTGGTATTTTAATTCCCTATTTTTTTCTTGTCAATTCTTTCAAAAAATTGTAAATTGATTTTAGGGTGAAAATAATGGATTCTTTCAATCTTAGAGCTCACAAATCACTATAAAACTAAATATTTTATAATTAAAAGGAGTAACCTAAATTTTAGAAAATTAGTTCAATCATAAAACATAAAAAATAATAGTAATTTTTAATATAATATTTTATTAAAACTTCAAAAAATACTATTAATGCCGGTGTGGCTTAGCTGGTTATAAAGCATTTGAAATGATCATATGCTTAATAGGCGCCAGACTCATAATCCTTCTGAAGAATTGGGTCAGACAGATGATCTCTGGAGGTCGTGGGCTCAAATCCCACCACCGGCACTTTTTAGTTTTTGATAGTTTTATTGTCTTCTTATTTTAGAAATAAATTCAATTTCATTTTTTTCTTCTTTTTTTGGCGCTTTCTTGAAATTCGAGATACACTCCTAAAAGATCTAATGTGTCAAAGTACAATACATTAACGATTCCAGTTGTTCCTTCATGCACGATTTCAAATCCCTTATCCAGAAATTGTTCTTTAATTGGTGCTATCTCCTTGACATATATCCCATAATGATGAAGTCCCTCTTTTCCTTCATTGATAAATTCACTGAAAATACAATCTCCTTCAATTAACTGAATTAATTCAATTTGAAGGCCTATACCCTTACTAAGAGCAATAAGATTCCAATATTTTGTATCCTTACCTCGATATTTATATGTACCTCGAAATTTATTCTCAAAATAGGCAAACTTTGGCACTCCTAGTCTAGATTCTAAGAGTTTGGCTTGATTTTTAATATCTTTATAGATATATCCTAGTTGAGTAATTTTATAATCTCCTAAATTAACATTCAACATATTTAATCAGTTTTTTTTATTATAGTTAATATAATGTGCAGCTTATTAAAGATTCAATAGGATTTTTAATTTGATTTTCAAAAGGAAGTAATAATCCTTTTTTATTTCAATAACTTAATTTAATTGTTATGGAGGGATATAATTCTGAAAGGATTACTTCCGAAGAGATGACAATATTAGATAATAATTCTGAATGGCTAGGTATAGATAAGGCTCAATTAATGGAATGCGCAGGTTACTCATTTGCAATTGAAATTTGCAGTAAATATAATTTGGACTCTTATTCTAAGGTTCTTATTTTTTGTGGTACAGGTAATAATGGAGGAGATGGTTTTGTTGTTGCTCGACATTTAAATTCCTTGGGAATAAAAACGATTGTCATTTTAGTAGGTGATGCTGAGAAAATTAGGACAAAAGAAGCGAGATTAAATTGGAATATTATAAGAAATAATTTAGATCATTTAATAGGAATTAAGCTTTTAAAAGATTCAACTGATATTAGAAACATAGGAGTAATGCTGGATGAGGATAAAAATTTTAAATTAATTATAGATGGATTATTAGGTACAGGAATTAAAGGAAAAGTTAGAGAACCAATTGCAACAGTTATAGATTTTATTAATGAAATTAAGATTCAATATAAAATTCCAGTTGTTTCCATTGATGTACCATCCGGTTTAGATCCAAATACAGGTGAAGTATTAGATAGATCAATTAAAGCAGATTTAGTTATTACATTTCACAGAATTAAAGAAGGCTTACATCCTAAAACTGAATATATTAATGAATTATTAGTAAAACCAATTGGGATACCTCAAGAAGCTAGCTTATTTATTGGAAGAGGAAACTTATTACCCACTTTAAAAATAAGAAAGAAAGACAATCATAAGGGACAATTTGGAAGAATCCTAGTAATTGGAGGCTCAAAAAATTATTCTGGAGCACCTGCATATTCATCGCTTACATGTATTAATTTTGGTTGTGATTTAGTCATAACTTATGTTCCTGAAGTTATTGGAGAAGTGATAAGAAGTTATTCTCCAAATTTAATTGTGAGAACTAATCCGGGGGATTGGTTAACAATTCACTCGCTTGAAGAGTTAAAATCTTTAATAGACTGGTCAAATACACTGATAATAGGTCCAGGTTTAGGTCTGGAAGAAGAAACTGAAAAATTATTGGTACAGATTCTTGAATATCTAAAAATTAATAAAAAAAAGTGCGTGTTTGATGCAGATGCGTTAAAATTAATTAAGAAACACCTTAATTTGATTAAAAACGAGAAAGTTATTCTAACTCCTCATGAAGGAGAATTGAAAATTTTAACCAATATTGATTTGCCCCCTTATGATGATATTGAAGAAAGAGGGCATAAAATTTTCATGTTGGCAAAGAAGTTAAAAGCTACTCTGTTAGTTAAAGGTCCGTATGATTATATTAGCGATGGTGTTAAACTAAAGATAAATAGAACTGGTTGTCCAGAAATGTCAATTGGAGGAACTGGAGATGTCTTGGCGGGACTTTGTGGTTCTTTCTTAGCCACCAATAATGATATTTTCCAAGCAGCTTGCTCTGCAGCATTTTTAAATGGTTACATCGGTGAGTATTGCAAAAAAAACATAGGACCACGATTTACAGCAATGAATATGATTGAAAATATAAATAGGACAATTTTAAGACTACAAAAATTTTAACTCTTTTTTGGATAAAAAAAGATGGGAGAAAACTATAACCTATACTTGCAATATTAATTTACACAAAATAATATCTGAAGATAAAAATTTATTAATTCTTTACCTATTATTATAGTAAAAAATTATCTTTGTTTTTTTATTGATAATGATACTCGGTTGAGGAATAGTAAAATGACACAAGTATTCAAAATTAATATGGACGGGACAACAAGCGAACTAAAAACTGAAGGTTCCATCAAAGATATCTTAAAAACTGAAGAATGCTATGTTGTAGTGTCAGATGAAGTTCGCAAAGTGTATTTATGGAAAGGTGTAGAAAGTAATGTGAGATCGAAATTTATCGGGGCAAAAAGAAGCCAAGAAATACGTGGACAGGTTGGTATGCATTATGCTGTTGTACCTCAAGATGAGGGCGAGGAAGAATCAGAGTTTTTAAAGTTAATTGGTGGAAAAACAGAAGGTGGAATTGCAAAAGAAATAAAAGCTGACGAGAAACCAAAAGTGAGAGCAGCTCCTGCCGTACATCCCTTAAGAGAAAAAGATCCTTTTGGTGCTCCAAGACCTGCTGAGGGGATGAATATAGCAGGAAGTAGAGATCGTGCTTCTCAAAATACTGGTCCACTTTATACTGGTAAAGAATCCTTAGCGTCCCTTATGCAGGATGAAACACATGTAAACTTTGAACAAATTATGCAAAAACTGGAAGAAATTAAGATACCTGATGGCTTTGAAAGGGAGTTAATTATTATTGGCAATCATGCTTATTCAGTAGTTGAAAAGGTTCAAACATTTCTAGGCAAGAAGGAGGTTTCAAAAGAGATTTCTAAAGTAGGAACTGTACCTGAGGGAGTTTTTTTTGCCGAAGATTATTCTCCACGTATATTGTCTGAAGATGGTAAAATTCTAGCGATTGAATTTTTAAAACGAGCTGGAGGACCTAAAGGTACATCTATTGAATATAAATCTAAAAAAGAAATTTTAAAAGATCAAATTAAAACTCAATTAGAAAGCAAAAAATAAATTCTTTTTTTAATATCATCTCTTTTGGTTTCACATCCTATCTTAAAGTTCAGATTAGAAATATAAATTTTTAAGTCTGAAGTTTTTATTAATTATTAATTAATTAAAAATATCTAATTCAAAAAAATAACCAGAGATATTTATATGAGTGATTTAAGCCCAGAGGAAGCCCATAGCTTATCCAAGTTTCTTGGAAGCATAACCGAATACACAGAATTAGAGGCCCTCGCTTTGGTTACTCGTGATGGTCTAAGATTGGCTTTTTCTTGCATTCCAGATTACAAAGTAGATCCAGACTTATTTTCTAGCTTAAGTGCTGTAGTAATGCAAAGTGGTCAGGATGCTATTGACTCACTTGGATATACAGATCTACTTGAGGTTGTATTAAGAGGACAAGAGGCATTTATAATACTTAGCGCGGCAGGTAGATTTTTCCTTATGGGTGCAAGTCGTAAGGTTGAAGATTTAGGAAAAATTGTTTCCGTGTTTCGGTATTATTCAGCTGAAATTTCGAAAAGATACCCCCCCATATAATATTTGGTTGTTTTAAATAAAGATTACGTTTATTGATAAATCATTAAGAAGGGAAATAAATAGAACATATTTTTATATCAAATTATAATAAATTATTGATAGACAATGTCAGAATTAAAAATTTTTGTCGATGTTAATGAAAATACCACTGGAAAAGTGGTTATATGTCAAGAAAATGCAACTAAATTAGGGATATCTAGTGGAGCATCAGTTGAGATAGAAAACCCAGATAATAATACGAAAACTAGTGGCACTGTAGAAATTTCAAATATGGTTTTAGATTTTGCCGCTCAAATCTCTAAAAATATTATAGATCAGCTCCAATTTAGTGGAGTAGAATTGATAATAAGGCCGATGAGTAGTACTGGATTAGTAACTCCTAAACTACAGATACCAAAAGTACCCACTCCGCAACCAATTCCACAACAACAACCCCAAACCCCACCAGGACTTACACCTCTTCCAACACCTCCTCCTAAACCTACGCCTCAACCAACTTATACTCCACCCCCCCAACCTACTCCGACTCCTCAACCAACTTATACTCCACCTCCCCAACCTACTCCGACTCCTCAACCAACTTATACTCCACCTCCACCAATGCAACCACCAGTTCCAGGACAAGATTATAGTGCTCAAGCACCAACAGCAGAGCCATACCCTAATAGAATTGATGTACATATGCTTCAAAGTCAAAAGGCAGGTATTATCCTTACGCCTGTTATTGATAATGCTATTGAAGGAGGGAGAGTACAACTTAATAGTACTGTTATTCATC
>JBHLPZ010000114.1:0-10021 GCA_048885325.1 Candidatus Odinarchaeota archaeon | reverse complement strand
TAAATGAATGGAGAAATGACCCAGAAATTATTGACTTTTTAGGAGGCCCATTTCGTTATATTAATATTGAAATCGAAGAAGCTTGGTTTGAAACATATCTAAAAAATCGCGATAAACAAGTAAGATGTTCAATCTTTTTAGATTCTGATGAAAATCTGATAGGTCTCGTTAGCCTTTTAGATATTGATCATATTGCTAAATCGGCAGAATTTCATATAATGATTGGTGATAAGAATAACTATGATAAAGGATATGGTACTGATGCCACAAGACTCATGTTAAACCATGCCTTCAATAATCTTAATTTAAATCGTATTTATTTGAAAGTTTTAGAAGATAATGTACGTGCAATTAAAATATATGATAAATGTGGTTTTAAAAAAGAAGGAGTTTTACGTTCTGCGGTCTACAAAAACGGTTCTTATAAAAACCTAATTATTATGAGTATATTGAAAGAAGAATTCGTCCTTATTAAGTAATTCAATATTTTTAAACGATTGTCTCATCATAGCCAACTCGGTATAAGGGAAAGAAATCCTTGTTTTCTTTCGTTAATGAATTCAATGAAGTTAGTTTTGTATATAATTTAGAATTAAAAATTATCTTGCCAATATAAAATGGCAAATAAGTATTAGAAAAACCCTTTTTAAAATTAAATAAACTATCATTCTTGGCTCTACCTCCACCAAAATAAAGAATTTTTAATCCATGTTCTTTAGCCCATTCAATTGCGCCCCATAAAACTGCCCGAGAAGGAGGATTTTTGAAATTATAGTTTGTAGCACTTAGATGATAATGTAATATTTGATTTCCTTTTAAAAACATTGCGCTAGAGCCCACGATATTATCTTTATTCTTACAATAGATAAGTAAATTTCCAAAATTATAATGGTTCTTAATAAACTCATGTGGAAAATAATATTTTTTTGTTGCGTTGTTTTTATCCATGGTTTCATAGTATAGGGATATAAATTCATTAATCTCTTCGGTAGTGGGGTTATCCGCTATAATAATTCTTTCAAATTCGGTAAGGGCTTTTTTAGTATAGTATCTTGTATTTTTTGCCATGTTTTTCCAAATTTCTTCATAATCTTGAGTCAAATCAAGAACAACAACATCATTCAAATAGATTATACTGAATAATTTCTCAAAACCGACCCAATTTTTTAGAATTGGATAAAAACGAATGAATTCACATACATATTTCTTCTCTCCTGCATATTCACGATATTCATTGAAAAATATTTCCAGAGAATCTTCTAATTCATCACTATCATCCACTTTTGGATAAATTAAAGGTCCTCCATAACCATAAGGAGTGGTTAAATCATAAAAATTATAATCTTTATAAAGAACAATATTCTTAATTTTTCTTATAAGATGACTCCAGAAAATCTTTACATTTTTATCTTCCCAATAAAGCCCTTCTGGTAAAACATCATAAGTTTTAGAATACAGATCAAAATATTCATATCTAAAATAAATATCCATTAATTCTTGAAAATTTGATCTAAGAATCCTATTCCAATCTATTTTGTTTTTTATGATCTGCATCTTAACTTTAAATGCTTTAATATATTAGTAAGTACTTAAGTTATTTTTAAATAATACTTTCCACATCTATTAAATTATCTGAAAAAAATTTAAACTCTTTTTGGGAAAAATCTTCGTATGAAAAAAATTGCGGTAGTTACTGGTTCTAGAGCAGAATATGGAAATATTTACTTATTACTTAAAAAAATTCAAGAATCCAAAGATTTAGATTTACTTTTTTATGTTACAGGAATGCATTTATTAGAAAAGTACGGAAATACAATTGAACTAATTAAAAAAGATAGTGTACCAATACATAAAATAATTCCAATGTATCCAAAGGAGGATATAAGTAGTGCAGAAACTCTAGGCAATGCTATAGGTCTAGCAATACAAGGTTTTACAAATGCTTTTTATGATGATAAACCAGACTTATTATTAATACCGGGAGATAGGTTTGAGATCTTCAGTGCTGTAATTGCCGCAGCTAGTTTAGACATTCCAGTTGCTCATATCCAAGGAGGCGATAGTGCTGAATCTAGTCAAGTTGACGAAAGAATAAGACATTCAATATCGAAGTTTGCTCATCTTCATTTTCCTGCTTGTAAATCAAGTGCAGAAAGATTGAAAAAAATGGGTGAAGAAGAGTGGAGAATTCATAATGTTGGTGGAGTTTCACTCGATCAAATATATGAAATGCAATTATATGATAAAAAAATGATATTCAAAAAGCTTGGACTTAATGTTGATGAAATAACCGTCTTATGTATATACCATCCTTATATCCCCGACGCAGAAGAAGCAGGCAATCAAATGGAAGCAATCTTAACTGCATTAAAAAATCTTAATCTTCAAACAATAATTATTTATCCAAATAACGATCTTGGAAGTGATAAAATTATTCAAGTTATTGAAAGTTATCGTGGAGTAGAAATTTTTAAAATTTTTAAAAATATCCCGAGACTTGATTATTTAAGTTTACTAAAAAATGTTGATTTATTTGTAGGAAACTCAAGTAGCGGAATTGTAGAGGCTCCTACGTTTAAATTACCCTTTTTAAATATAGGACCACGTAATAAAGGGAGAGAGACAGGAAGTAATATTATTAATTTAACTACTATCAATGTAAAAAAGATTAAATTCGAAATTAATAGAGCTATATCGGATGAGTTTAAAATAAAATGCCAAAAAACAATAAATCCTTATGGGAATGGAAAAGCTTCTGAAAAAATCGTGAAAATACTCGAGGATCTCAAAATTGATAAAAAATTTTTATCAAAAGTTTTGACTTATTAAATAGGTAATATAGAAAGGAGATATTTGTCAATTACCAAGTAGTCCAGCCACCATCAACTATTAGTATATGACCGGTTATATAAGATGCTGCCTTTGATACAAGAAACAAAACTGGAGCCGCAATTTCTTCAGGTTTAGCCATTCGATTAAGCGGAACTTTTTTATTATAGTTACTCAGGAAAGGTTCTTGTTGATTGTCAAAGACACCACCTGGAGCTATTACATTTGCGCGTATATTATCTTTTCCATAATATGTTGCGATATATTTTGTTAGCATATTGATTCCTCCTTTAATCGCGGCATATGGAATAGCATTTGTCATCTCTGTCCCTTCATAGATTGAAAAATCAGGTGCGGTAATTCCATATGTCGAACCAAAATTCACTATACAACCACCACCTAATTCTTTCATCTTTTCTACGGCTTTTATTGAAGTGATATAATATCCACCTAAATGCATATTTAAATTTTGAATAAATGATGGATAATTAGTTAATTGCTCTTTTGTTCCCCAATCGCTAGTCTTTGGATAAGAAACATTAACCCACGCATCAAGTTTATTAAATTCTTCCGTACAAAAATCTAGTAGTGAATCAATAGATTGTTCACTTGTAATATCTAATTTTTTAAAAATTACATTCAAGTTTTTATTCCTATAATCCTCTACTAACCTATTTCCCTTTTCCTCATTAATATCTGCCATTATTACTATAGCTCCTGCTTCGGCTAATGCTTTAATAACAATGGAACCAATTAGTCCAGCTCCAGCAACAACAATAAGCATATTATCTAATTTAAATAAATCAGGCCAGATTTTAGTAGTCAAACTTAAAAACACCTCTGTTAACAATAAATTCTATAAATTCAAAATCAATAGGTCTATCTATATCAATTGAATAATCAGGCATTTCATAAATACCAACCTTCCCTTCAAGAAGGTTACTTATATTAACTAGATAATCTCTCCTGTAAATATAAATTGAAGCATTTACAGCATACACTTGAGGAGCTTGTTGCCGTGACATCAAATTTGATCCTGGGTTCTTACAAATTTGAGCAAATCCTTCATTATCAAGTTCAATCATATTAAAATAAGGGTTTTTATGAGCTCTGTATACACTTATAATGAGATCAGCATTAATTTCAAATAATCTTTTAAAAGCATTTTCGATATCTTTTACTAATCTTAACGGTGAAGTTGGATCTAAATCAACAATATAATCATATTTTAAATCTTCTTCATCTTCACAAAATGCAAGCATATGTTTTAAAACATCAAGCTTTCCGGCAGTATCTGAAGCCAATTCTTTTGGTCTAGTAAATGGCACTTCAGCACCATACTCACGGGCAATTTTTTGGATTTTTTGACTATCTGTTGAACAAATTATTCGATTTGCGCTTCCCCAAGCTTTTAAAGTTTCGATTGAGTGTGCAATTAGTGGTTTGCCTAAAAGCATTCGAATATTTTTATTTTTTATACCTTTTGAGTCCCCACGAGCGCATATTGTACCTAATATTTTCATAAATCTCAACAAATTTTATATTTGAATTAGTTATTATCTAGTAATCATTTTATTTTTATTTTTAAATTCTAGAATTTTTTCAAGTAATTCCTTTGTTTCTTTGAGGTTATCAATTTCTTTAGATTGATTTTCCACACCATCTATGAAGTATTTCAATTGTTCTTCAAAAATATTATTTATTTCAAAATTGAATTTTTTCTTTTTAATACCTTGACTAGAACCTATTATAATTTCTTTGTTTATTAAATCTGCGAGTATTTCTTCTTTAAATGTTAAAATCCTTATTAATCTTTTATCAATATTGCTAAAATAATCTAAATGAATTGTAGCAAGAATATTACTTTCAAATTTAAGAAAAACATCACAAAAATCCTCTGAGTCAATTTCAAGGTTACTTAATTTGCCATAAACTCCTGATATGGAATGGATTTTTCCAAAAAGAAACTGGTTATAATCAAATTCATGCGATAAATCCAAAATTACTCCTCCTCCCTGTTCTCTCTTAGAACTATAGCTTTTTCGATAATCGACTCCTGGGCGCCATTTTGGCAAAAAAGAACTAGATTTTGTCTGTGAATAAAAAATTTCTTCACTCTTCTCTTCAATTAATTTCTTTAAATATTTAATCATAGGATGATGGCGCATTACATAACCTACGTAAACTAAAGCTCCAGATTTTTTTACTTCCTCCTCAAATATATCTAATTTTTCTAAGCTATGAGATAATGGTTTTTCAATAAAGAAGTTTTTCATGCCTGCCTTTAAGCAAGAGAGTGCTGTTTTTATGTGTAGATATGTTGGATTAGTAATAAAGACAATATCTGGATTAGACTGAAGTGCATCGTCGAGATCATAAATATTTATAACATTTTTATTAGGAATATCTTTATTGGTTCTATAAGCATATATCTCATAATTATAATTTTTTTTAAGAAGCGCTAAATGCCTTGTTCCAATTGAGCCTAAGCCAAAAAATAAGATCTTCCTTATGTTCGTCAAAATAGAATCTTCTTTTACGGTTTTTCTATTAATTATATAAAAAATTAATAATACTATTTTATTGTTTAACCTTTAGTAATCATCTCAAAATATTTTAGATGTTTTACTTGCTGGTGAATATCAACGAACCTTTCAAAATTATCATTTATAAATGCCTGAACTTCTCTATATAAACCTGGTTTAAACTTAACGTCTAATTCATCGTCTAGAGTAACTTCTTCTATGGTAATACTGCCTTTTTTTTGAATTCTGAGTTTTTCTAAAGGTTTAAATATTAATCTATAATTTTTTGTAAGAATCTCTACTGCCCATCGTCCAGGGGCATCCCAATTCGAGTGATATGCAAAAAGCGCCCCATTCTTTGTGATTCCTGCTCCTGTAAAAATTGCACCATCTGAATGCCATTCTAGTCTTCCAGATTTATAACAATTGATTTTTTCAGGTAATCCGCCTAAATAAAATGCTAAGTCAATTACATGTGTCGAATTGTGTAATAACCAATGATTTTTTATTTCTTTATCCTTGTCAAGTTTCTCAATTACATGGCTCCATTCTGTAAATTCAAAATAAAAAGAACTTACACCTCCATCATTCTTGATAAGTTCTTGTGCTTTTAAGACCGATGAATAAAAGCGACGATTATAACCTAAAACTACATCTGCATTATGTCTCTTCACATCATTAGCAAGAGATTTAATATCCTCATAATCTAATCCCCCTGGTTTTTCTAGTAGAATTTTCTTAAATCCGTTTTTTAGTAAGGATCGAGTAACATTACCTAATTCTGTCCCACTAACAGCCACAATAGCGTAATTTGGATAATTACTGTTTTCATTTAACCATTTATTAATACCTCCTAAATAAACATTTAGTCCTGTTAATTCTTCGAACTTTTGTGCCGATTCGATACCTCTTCCTACTATTATCGTAGAAATTTCCATGGCAGTTAAAACTCTAGCGTATTCTACTGCCATTGGGCCTGCTCCGATTAAAAGAGCACTTAAGTTAGGTTTTAAACTCATTGTCATCAACTCTTAATTTCATGTAAAAGGATAATGGCTATATTTATGTTTAGAATTATCATTTAAAAATTTTAAAATAGGCTTAAGAAATGATAAATGTAAATTCATAGAGGATTTATATGGTGTCAAAGAGCATGTTTTTTTTTCTAAAATATCTTCAACAATATTAGTGGTTAATTGACTTGTGGGAATTAATTTAGCTTCATAGTCTTTCCATTCCATCTGATCATTTCTTTCTAATATTCTAGCTCTTCCTTCAGATTCATTTATAATGCAATAATTACTATCTGAAGCAATTTCAACAATTCCTGGAAGATTTCCCGAAGGAAAACTATTAAAAATTCCATGACTACCATTCTTGAAATGCACCTGTAAGATCCCCGTTAAATCAATAAATTCTTCTCTCTTACTTGGAATGGGATTAGGATCTAAATAAGTGGTATCAATTGAGAAAGCTTCTGATTCTATAAAATATACAATGAGATCGAGATAATGAATTATGTTTGAGATCAAACCCCAATTGCTAGCATTAACAGAAAAGAATAATTTCTGTTTATTAAATAATTTTTTAAGTTCATTTTGATAAAATGGAATTAAACGTCTTGTACAGTTAACCCATGCCATGCAATTGTTTTTATCTAATAATTTTTCAATAAAGAAATAATCCTCTTCTTCTTGAAATAAGATTTTTTCCAGAATAAAAAATTGAACCCTCTTATGTTCTAGAAGATTCTCAATTACAGCCCTCCTGACCTTTGAGGTTGTAGCAATTATCGCAATATCTATCTGGTTATCTTGAATATTTAGATCATGTGAATATGAAACTTCATGATTAGTTATATCTGGATGAATCGAATCATATCTTTCTTTTGAAATTTTTAAAGCCTTTTCACTTGGATCTATAACATGAATTGTCAATGGATATTTCACAGATTTTAATGCTTGTAAATGGCGACTTCCGATATTTCCAGCTCCAACAATAACAACTTGACTCATAATCTATTAAAATCCATGTTCTTAACTGAACAATTAAAAAATAAATATAATTAATTAAAAGGATTAAAAAATTTTAATTTTATTTGAAAATCAATAAAATAATATATTTAAGATATTAAATCTATTCAAATTGAAAAAGCCATTAATTAGATAAAATATCAAATAATTTAATAAGTGATGTTGATTGAGAATATATAATACTCTTGATATCTTTATTTTTAAATACTGTCAGGATTAAATTATGAATTTCGACACAATAACAAAAAAGATTGAGAAAGTAGCCCGGACTAAGAAATATGAGGATGATAATTATGAGGTTTATTGGGAGGGAATGCCATTTATTAGAGGGCTTTCTCCAGATGAACCATCAATTAAAAAATTCTTGGAAGAAATAAAAAAATCCTCAATAGAGAGTTTTATAGAACACTTGACGGGTATATATGCCTGTATTATTTATGATAAGAAAAAAGATATTTATTATCTTTTTAATGATAATGCTGGACAATATAATCTCTTTAAATCTCCTAATTACTTTTCCACGTCTTATTTAGAATCAATAAAACATAACAAATTTACAAAAGAGGATATGAACCCTGATATGATCTCTAATTTTATAATTTCTGACTCATATATGGGATGGAAAACAGCTTTTATTCCAGTTGAAAAAATTAAACATGATGAAATTATAATTATTAAGGGATCTAATATTCAAATTGGAAAAAAGATTTTAAACGATGTATTTTCAATAAAGAAATTTGATAATAAATCAATAGTAAAAAGATTTGAGAATATTGTTGATTCTCTGAAAAAAGCTAATATCAAAATTGTATTAGATTTAAGTGGTGGACATGATAGCAGAATGCTTTCCACAATTTTTGTTCATTATGGTCTTCCATTTGATACATCAACAACCGGTATGCCAAATTATCCAGATGTTTTTTTATCAAAACAAATAGCTGATATACTAGGTTTAAATCATACAATACATCATCATGAAGTTAATAGTAATACTATTCAACAAGAAATTGATGATGCTTTCATGGATTTTGATGCCTGTATGAATATTTTAAAATGGCATCATGGTTATCAATATCAAAAATTAAAAATCAAAAAAGGATACAAATTAAATATTACAGGCCACTCAGGAGAATTCTATAAACCTATGTTTCTCTGGTCTTGTGGTAATTCTGACCCAAAAATCGCAATAGAAAATTTAATTAGAGCGGAGGGTGGAGGTAGAAGATATGGAACAGATTTTAGTGGTATAGCCCACAATCTCTTTTCAAAAGAATATAACAAGTTAAGTTTAGGCTATAAAGATCGTTTTAAAAACGATTTACTAAAACACTATGCAAATGATAAATCAGGAAAAGTTCTAGCAAAAGTATATTATTATTATATGGAAGCAGGACGGACCACATATGCTTATTTAATCGATAGATATAGTCCTTTGATGGATCGATATATTATCCCTTGTGGAACTACTTTAAAGGGAGATGTTAGGAATAATTTATATCATCAACTTAGAAGATTGTTCCTCCGTCCTTGGAATGATAGAAACTTATATGAGCGAAAAGTGACAACATCATTAAATCGTAAGGTTGCAAAAATAAGAGTTGCAGATGCTCTGAATTATAGCGCTTCGAGTTCATTTTTTGATCAATTAAACGGCTATATAAGAAAAAAAAGTAAATGGGCACAAAGAAACATTAAAAAGGTACCAAAATTTCACTCTGAGTTTTATTCAATCATTAAATCCTTGCCAAAATCATCTGATTTAATGGAAGTTTTAAAAAATGAAAATATATTAAAATCAAATATTAAAATCGAGGAAATTCCAGATATGTATCTAGGAAGTCTTTATACTATTGCTAAACTTATAGATTTTGTCAGCAATTTAACTTAAATCCTTTTACTTCCTAAATAACTGGTATTGAACCAATAAAGTTAATATTAAAAGAAGGTTTGTTATAAATATACCTTTATCCGTAAATCTTGGTTTTAATGATGTCAAAATTGTTAAAAATTCTCTCTCAAAAAAGAAAAAATATCATGGATAGAATCAATCAGAAACTGATTACAAAAAAGAATTTAAAAGTAATTGCTAGTTATAAAAGTGTTCCCTATATTAATCCCGCATCTAATACACAACTATCAGAGCAAACATTTCTGGGAAAAAACTGTAGTTTCAATGGAATGAGAGTATTTGGTAAAGGTAAATTTATAGTTGGAGATAATTTCCATTCCGGGGAAGACATTAGAATAATAACATCTATCAATAATTATGATAAGGATAGTAAATTACCCTCTGATAAAGATATTTTAATAGAGGATAATGTTTGGATTGGTTCAAGAGTAATCATTCTTGGCGGTGTCAGAATAGGAGAAGGGGCAATAATACAAGCGGGGAGTGTAGTTGCTAAAGATATTCCAAAATATGCGATCGCAGGAGGGCAACCTGCTGAGGTGTTTAAATACAGAGATATAGATCATTATGAGAGACTAAAAAGTGAAAAGAAATTCTTTTAGCTGAATTAAACAATGAAAGTTTTAATTATAAGTAATTATTTGAAAAAAAGTTTTGATTATATTCCAAGGTTTCTTAGAAAGTTCCTTGATTTCTATATGAATCATAAATTAAAATTTCTTATA
>JBHLPZ010000113.1:0-10040 GCA_048885325.1 Candidatus Odinarchaeota archaeon | reverse complement strand
TCTTGTATGCCCTCTCATAAACTTTTTTGATGGTATTATAAGCGTGCTTATTTAACTCTAACTTCCTATTTAAACCTCTTGCTATACCTTCTAAGGTCATATCATCAAAAGTTGGGCCGATACCTCCTGAAGTTATAATCATATCTGGTTTACGTTTTATAATATCTTGTATAGTAGATGATATCAAGTCTAATTCATCTCCAATAGTAGTGATTCTCTTTAGTCTATGTCCATATTTTGTAATTCTTTTGGCCATCCAATTTGAATTAGTATCTTGTGTTTTTCCAATTAGAATTTCATTTCCAACTACTAAAATTTCGACATCCATTCGAATTCAAATCCTTTTATTAAATTTTTAAATAAATATATTATTATAATTTTAAATAGAATATGATTACTTGTTATTATCCAAGTTCTTATATATGATCCTTTTTTATTTTAATGGAGCTTTAACTGTAAATATAGATATTTTTATAGCTATGACTATTGAAATTGATGATGCCGGAACCGGAGATTTGGTAGGCGATGCTTTTATTGGGTTATTAAGAAAAGAGACAGGAGAGTTTATTTTTAAAACACTCCCAGTAGAATTATTTCAAAATCCTAATTGGAAAAACAAAATACCATATAAGAAAACATTAGCTTTAGTTAAGGATGGATTAAAGGAATTAAATTTCATTAAAGATAAGGAGAAAATACTAATTTGTCGAGGAAATATATTTGACGAGGTTAGAAATTATTTTGATGAGGAAGGAATTCTATATGAACAAGCAATAATTGAAGGGGAATTACAAGATGCTGTCGAAGGCAAATTATTAAATCATCTTAGAAATGACCTTGGTATTAAATCTAAAAAGCTAACAAAAATAAGTGGAGCTAGAAGGTATTTTGTATTATTTAATTGGGTAAGTTATGACTTCAATAATCGTGAAAAATTTGTTAAAACAGGTTTTAAAAAATGGAATACTATTTGGAGAAAACGAGCCCTAGAAAAAAATAAGAAATTAAAAAATCCAAGATATATTAGTGGCTATAAATCGAAGTAATTAGTCTAAATTCAACCAATATTTTTTTATTAAGGATTATAATTTTTCTAGAAAAATTTTTAAATACTATATTATCATTAATAGTGATCAATAATTATCAAATTTCAATAATTGATAAATATGGCAAAAAAAGTTGGCGAAACTCCAATTAACAAACACAATACTATTTCCCTTCCCCCTAAAAAAAAATTAATAATTGCTATTATTTTATTAGTTTTTGGTGTTGCTTTAATGCCCACTGGTTTTCTACTTAATAATTTCATCCAAACAGAAATTGAAAAAGGTATTGCTGAGGAAATAAGAATACCTGGTCCTAATGACTTAGGTTACAGTGAATGGATATCAAATGACTATCCCGATGCTATTCCTGAGTACCGAAAATTTTACATGTGGAATTTATCTAATCCTGCCCAGTTTCTCACGGGAAAGAAACCAATTCTTGAAGAAATTGGTCCGTATGTATTTCGAGAATATACTACAAAATATGATGTGAGTTATAGTACCAAACTGGATGAAGTAACTTATAAACAATATCCAACATACATATATCAACCTGATATGTCTGCTCCCTTATGTTCTCTTGATGATAAAATTATAAACATAAACCCAGCATATTTAGGGGTTCTGGAATTAGCTGAAAACGAGAAAAATCTAATTAGGGTTATGTTTCCGTCTGTTCTTTCAGAAGTGAAAACAATGTTCGGAGAAGAATTGAATATAACACTAAACGCGCTTTTAACTAATGAAGGAATTTATAACATGCTCGTGGGGGCTTTATGTGATATGCTTCACGATCTTTTTTCTGGAATCCTTGGAGACCAGGCAATAAATTTAACTGCTACTTGGATAGTTGATTTTCTTACTACATATATAGTACCATTAGAAGATCTGGTAGAATTTATGGATGATGCAATGCCTTCTGCTGAAGCAATTTTCTTTGGAGAATGGGCAAATGATTATTTTCCTGAAGTTGAAGTGGATTTATCAATTTTATTTGGGCATATTTTAGATGTAATAAGTGATATAGTTGATTTTGTTATTGATCTTATTTTCTTTTGGGACGTCTTAGATTTATTTGATGCTATTAAGGATGCACTACATCAAGAACTTATGAATATGTTTGAAGAGTTATTTACTGAATCTCCAGTAGCAGAATTAATTGCAGGACTCCTTGCAGATTTGATTCGAAGTTTAGGAAGTAAATTAGTGGATGAGAAGGGTAGTAAGACCGGTGAAGGGGTTGATATTGATGGTCGAGAGCCGTATAATTTTCCAGGTTCAAGTTCTGATCTAAATATCATTAATCGTACCGAAGATGGTGAGTCTGGAATTACACAAGAACAATGTCAAGCTCTTTGGGATCAAAACAACCCAAACTCGCTTCTAGGTATGGACCTGTTGACAAATCCAATCTGGTTTGAAGCATTAGCTGGGGTTGAAGGAGCTAAGATTTTCATAATGAATACTTTTTCTCTAAATGAAACTCAACTAGAATTAATTTTAACTTGGATAAATACAAGTATAAATGGATGGCTCAAAAATATATGCGAATATTCGATAAAAGATTGGAATAGCGGTTTACTTACTACTCGTACTGTTAAGGAATGGCTTTTTACAGCTGTGGATAATTTAGTTAATGAACAAGATCCCTCAGAAGCAAAAGTGGGAATTTTTAATAATTGTTCTTCCGAAGCGGAAGCAGAGGCTGAAAATATGAAAAGTTTTACTGTAAACACAGGTAGACTTGATATTAACAAAGTCTCTAACACTGTTAAATATGATGGTAAGGAAGTTATTACTGTTTGGAAAGAAGAAGAATATGTACGAGGAACAGGTGGAACTCAATTTGCACCGGGAGTTTCAAAAAATGACCCTCTTTATATTTTTATAACTGATTTATTAAGAACAGTAGAGATTACTTATTCTGGGGCTACTAATCTTTATGGTATTGAATTATATAGATTTAAACTATCAGAAGACACATTGAAAATAAACCCAAAATATTATCAATCCATTGAAGGATTAGCTAATATGACCATAGATCAAGGAATTCCTACTTTCCTAAGTAAGCCTCACTTTCTCGATGCAAGTGGCCATCTGAAAGATTCTGTTGCTGGTTTAAATCCTGATAAAGCACAACATGATATTTACATAGATGTTGAGCCTTTATCTGGAGCTGTTATGAATGCGGGTGAAAGAATACAAATTAATTTTATGGTTAATCACACAGATATTTGGTATTCAGATTGCTGGGAAGGTGTGATGCCCATTCTCTGGTTAGAATTTGGTGGACAAATACCAGAAAATCTAGCAAATGAATTTAAAAGCTTAGTTTATTCTGCTCAAGATCTAAGTATAATCTTGTATCAGGGATGTATTGGTGTTGGTGCCGCTCTAATCATTCCTGCTATAATTTTTACAACAACTCAGAATCGAAAACGATTAATTATAAAAAACCAAAAATTAGCAAACGGCAAAAATATTAATAAATAAAACCTTCCTTTAAAAGTTAATATATTTTATTTATACAATTTCTTAAAGGTGTATCTTTCTCATGATTAATAAAAGAAATAGTATTAATCATGAATTTATTATTTTAGAGTGTATCAGAGATAATCCTGGAGGCGTAACCGTCTCAGATATAGCCAATTTTACGAAATTTTCAAGAAATACAGTTTCTAAATATGTTTCAATTCTAGAACTGAAAAAACAAATCTTTAGTAAAAAGGTTGGGGCTTATAAATTGTATTATGCTATGAAAAAAAGTTATATCCCTTTTAAAACAGCTATTTCATATTATAAAGCTCTTTTATCAAAAATTAAAAAATATTATCCAAATATAGAGGAAATGGCTAAAAAGATTGGTAAGGAGGCTATGAAAGATATAAAGTTTACCTTTGGCCCTAATGTTTATAAACAATTGAAGACACTGAAGGATCACCCCATTTCAAGAATACATTTAGAAAGTTTTAAAAATTTCTACCCTGTATATGATATATTTCAGCCAAATATTGAAATCTCTATTTTAAAAATTAATCAAGAAGAAAATAGCGCAACTTATAGATTTAAGAATTCAATATTCTTAGAAAATTCTGATGATTTTATATACCATCTTTATATCATGTGTGGAATAACAGAGGGATTACTTAGTATGGTATTAAATAAAGAAGTAATTTGCCATATTGAACAAATCTATATTTCTAATGAAAAGGAAAATTCCTTTTTTGATATTAGCATTAAAATAACATGAAAAAGATAAAATGAAAATTGTTATATTTGCGCCTCATCCTGATGATGAAATATTTGGATGTGGAGGGTCTATTTTAAAATGGATGGATGAAGGTCATGACGTTCATATCGTATATGTAACTGATAATCGTGCTTTTTATTCCTGGGGTTTAAAAGATAAAAAAATAAATGAAGAGGAAGCTAAAGAATATTCAGATCTAAGTGAAGATGAACTAGGTAAAATCGGATTAGCTGAAGCAAAATCAGTTGCTAAAGAATTTGGTTTTCCTGAAGATAATACACATTTATTTAAATTTCATGATCAAGACGCAATAAACCAGATTGATAATGGAATTGAATTATCAAAAGAAATTATCAAAGATGCTGATAGGATTGTAATACCAAGTGATAATAATAATCACCCGGACCATCAAGCAACCCACACGATGGCAAAGAAGGCAGCTTTAAAATTAGGGTTTAAAGATATTGAATTTTATGTCTATGCTATTTATAATATTTTAAAGACACCAATGAAAAGACAGATAAAAATACGAATGGGATATTATCGTAATAGAATCTATGAATTAATGAAAGGTTATAAAACTCAGTTATGTTTAAAAGATTCTAATTTAGGATGGCAAACATTTAAATTTAGAAGATCAGAAAGATTTGGCATTTATAAACTTGAAGATGCTAATAAATTTTATAATTTCTAACTTAAAACAGAAAAAATCTAGTTTTTTAAAATTGTGCCACAATGAGGGCATATTTTCGTCCCAACTTTTACTTGTTCCCCACATGCAAAACAATTACCTTTATTCTGGTCTGAACTTTTATTTTTGGACTTTTTCCCTTCTCGTGAATGTTTAGAAATACTCCCATCTGTTTTATCTTCGGCAGTAATTTTTTTAACATAGTTTTTATCATGGGGAGTTATTATTTTAAATTCTTCTGGAGCTTTAATTTCTTTGAATCCTTTAGGTAGGTTTTTGAATTCACTACGTTCAACCACTTCAGGTTCTTTCTTAGTTAAAGATTCTTCTTCTATCTCCTCCTCAGGCGTAACCTCAAATTTAGTAGAATCGATTCTACTTTCGATATTATTATCTGAAACTTCAACTTCTTCTTGGGCATTAGTAACTTTTTCAATAATTGCGAGTTTTCTCTCTCCTGCTAATTTTAATTTCAAGCTTTTAATATGTTCAATAATTTGTTTTGTCTTTTCAATTAACATAGACCTAAATGAAAATTCTAAGTTAGGTGTTTTTGAGGCTCTAATTACCATTTCTGAAATTTCAATCCACTCATCAATTGCTTTGTTAATCTTATTATTATTTTCAAACCCGGTTGCTTTCGCAACTCTATATCCAAGTTCTTTATTAAATTTAGCTATATCCATGATAAAATTATAATAAATTTTTATAAATCTTCAAATTTAACAAGTAAATCCAAGTATTTATAATTGTTATTATTTAAAGTAAAGATTAAAATTATAGATTTTTATTAGTTTATTAAATAAATCATTTTGATTATTTCTATATAGATAATTTTTATGTCAATACATCCCCTTTCTGAGAATGAACTTGAAAACTTAAGAAAAGCCATAGAAGAAAATGGTTGGCAGATTTACGGATACATCCAAAATTATTTCAGGTATAGTATCACAAAGGAAAAATTATTACTGTTTACTATAAAATTTCCAGTCACATTACCAGTACGGATTAATATTCCGTTTGAAGTAGTCAATTTTCGAGTTTCTATTGCATTTAAATTTTGGAATATAAATCAAAATATTAATAAGACAATTTTTTATTTTATGAAAACATTGAGAGATTTAGCCTTAAGAGTCTCAATAGAACATAATTTTCCAATAAAAGGAAAAGAAAATGATTTACTTGAGATTTTAAATCTTCTCATGCCTGAAATAATAAAAGATGAGAATGAAAAAACCTGGATAAATAGAATACGTATTTCTTTAGCAAATAAAAGAGAAAAATTTGAAGAATTTGATACTAACCGTCTTGCAAGCATAGTTAATAGAATAAAAACCATAGGATTAAATCCTACATTTAAATTGCCATGGGAATTAAGTAATGGGGTACCAAAACTTAGAGCTTCTGAAACTTTATTTTTCTCAAATGATGAAAAATATGATGAATTCTTTATTCTAGAGAAAGGTTTTTTTACATATTTTAAAGATTTTGAATATAATAAATTTTATATTCGATCTTCTTTTGATTGCTACACTCCGTATATTTTGAGTAACCTTTTTGATGTAACAGATTTTAAATTAGAAGAAGTAACAGAAAATTGGATTAAATTTTCTAGAATGATTTTAAATTCAATATTAGAACTAATATCTTCAGGAAATTTCGTTCAAAATGATTATATAAATTTTAAACCAGAAAGGGAATTAGATTCAAGTGATTATGAGTTAGATCAAAATAATTTTCCATTTTCTCCCCTTCATTATGAAAGTTCTATTGCAAAGGGAGAATTGTATCCAATTCATAACGATCTTCTTAATTCTCCACCTATTAATTTTGAAGTTATTGAATCTCTAAATATGTACACGGAAGCGGAAGAGTTAATAAAAAATTATCGATTTAATGAAGCAGCAGAGTTATTAAACAATTCTTTAAAGATTTTCAATAAAAATCGGCAAAGAAAAAGCATTGTTTCGATTTTACTTAGATTGAGAAAAATTGCTTCACTTCTGAATCAAAGTGATATTGCGCTCAACTACTTACAAAATGCTCTTGGTGTAGCTAAATCAGGAGAAGTACCTATTGAGTATATTATAAAGATTCACTATAAATTAGGGAAAACATATTATAACAGACAAGATTTTGTTAATGCCATGAAACATTTTAATATTATTATTAGTTTCTTAAAAAAAGAGCAACAACACTCAATAAATAAAGATTATTTTTTGGGCATGGCTTATCTTTATACCGGATTAATTAATCTGGAGCAAAGCCAACCTGCTCAGTCAAAAATTAATTTCAAACAAGCTTTTCAACTAGGTCATAATTCTATCAAAGTTAAGCTAAATTATTATTTACTCCGAGCAAAACAATTTAAAATTGCTGGTAAAGTATCTCAAGCGCAAAAATTATTAAGATCTGGGATAGAATCGGTAGGATTAGATTTTAAAGATGAGAAATGTGAATATTTATTTTTTGATCTAATTTTAGAATTAGCAGAATTTTACATTCATCATCGTGTTGATTCACGAAAAGCACTGTTTTTATTAAAAAAAGTTGAAAGTCGTCTAGCTCTCAATATCAAACAGATACCGGGAATTAAAAGAGCAATTAGATGGAATTTATTAATGTGCGATTTTTATGACATTCTAGCCAGAGATAGTAATAACTCTACTTATTATTATAAACAAAGTCAAATTTTAGTTAACCAACTTAGGAAAATTGGTGTATTAGATTAAAAGAACAAAAAAAGTAAACTAACGGGTAAAACTGGCACGCTTAGCGCCAAGTGAATCCGTTTGACCACCATATTTACCCTCTTCAACCCTTTTAAAATATAAATTTCTGAAACGGATTCTTGGAGATTTTTTCTTTTTTGCATTAACTCCTGTACGGTCTATTTTGGGAGTTTGTTGTTTTACTTTTCCAGCTTTTGTCAATGATCCATGCGAACCAGGAATATCACATCAACTCCATATTACTATTATACTAATTTATTTATAATATTAAGAATTAATCCAAACTCTTAAATTTTGTTTTTATTTTAAATTAAAATTAATATAAATTCCAATAAAAATTGGACTCCAATTTTTTTAAAGTGTTTTAATTCAATCTTATAACTATCAGTGAAATATTAAATTTATAATATTAGATGAGTTATGACAAAAAAGCAACCTAATGATACAAACTCTGAATCTAAAGATTTTGTTGATTTAAAAATCCAGTATGGAGAATCACAGATTAATTGTTTTGCTTGCGGGGAAAAAATTAAAACGGGGACTAAGATATGCCCTTATTGCAACACAAAACAAGAATCAATAATTTCTAAATAGAAATGTTTTTTGGAAATCAAAACTCTAAAAAACTAATACATTAATAATTTTTCCTAAAATTGATTAAGATGAGTTATAGAAATTATAGTCGAAAAACAATTTCAATACTCTGTATTTTTATATTTGCAATCATAATAACCATTTTTATAATTGGAATTAACTTTTTTGATACCAGTCTAATTTTGTCAGCTTTAATTCCATTAATTATAATTTCAATAATTTTAATAATCGTTATTCGTATTTCATGGGAATCTCAGAAGTATTGCCCGCGATGCAATATACCAATTAGCGTTTATTCAGAATATTGTAGAAATTGTGGATTAAAGCTTATTGTGATGTGCCCAGATTGTAATAAATACCTTCGTATCGGCACAAATTTATGTGACAATTGTGGTCACAAATTTGAATTTTTTGATGAGACTAAAGAAAAACCAGAATTTAAAATAGTGCAAAAAGGTTCTCCCGCACCTGAACGAGCAAATTTCTGTCCCACTTGTGGCACTAATCTAAAGAACACTGAAAATCTTAGATTTTGTGAATACTGCGGTGCGAGATTGAAAAAATAGGTAACTTCTACTTATTATAGGAATACAATTGTGCCGATTCTTTGTGCAAAATAGGTTAAGAATTGAATAACCTCAAATAATATCATTAATTACGAAAAATATAAATTTAGTACTTCATCTAAATTATATATTTACACCCTCTTTAAGGGGACTTGGCGTAGCCCGGTAGCGCGACAGGCTCCAGATCCTATTAGCAAAGCGCGCAGAAACCTGTAGATCGGGGGTTCAATAAGATGTTTGGATTCCAAACTCGTTGAAAATCCCTCAGTCCCCACTTCTTTTTACCTAAAAACCCCAAGGGGGAGTATTGATATAAATTGTTTATTTTGATTACAGATGGTAAATATGCAACATGAATTATTGCGAGATGATATTGATTTAGAGGAAGCTGAGCATCTACAAACAAAGTACTATTCTATAATACAAACACAAAAAAATGCTACGTATAAACATTCCTCATCGAAAGATATAAAAAGAGTTGTAGGCGTAGATATATCATATTTTGAATGGAAAGGTGAAGAGTTTGGAGTATCATGTGCTGCATTATGGGACATCTTTAACGAAAAATTGAAATACAGTGCATTTAGTAAAGATAAAATCAAATTTCCATATCATGTGGGTTTTTTAGGGTTTAGAGAATGCAAATTAATTGCTCAAGCAATAAAAAAAATTCCAAAAAAGTTCAACCTCTTAATGTGTGATGGTCATGGAATAATCCATCCAAGAAGATTTGGTGAAGCAGTTCAATTAGGATTTGCTCTGGATATACCCTCAATAGGTATAGCTAAAAACCCATTTATTGGATATTGTGATTGGAGTTTATTAAAAAGAAAGAGGGGAAATAAAGAACCTGTCTTGGCTTCTGAGCCAAATCTAACAAAACAATCTAAACAAGAGATACTAGGATATGCTATATGTTTAAATGATAATATGAAACCCGTTTTTATAAGTGTGGGATACAGAACAACATTAGATTTAGCCATAAAAATTGCCTTAAAAACAACTTTAAACCATAGACAGCCTGAACCGCTTTATTTAGCTGATCAGCTTTCTAAAGAAAAAATTAAGGAAATTCTTCATTCTTAACATAATTCATAAATATTATCCAGATAATATCTATGGAATATAATATTTCGTAAAAGGCTTGTTTCACGAAATTAT
>JBHLPZ010000112.1:0-10093 GCA_048885325.1 Candidatus Odinarchaeota archaeon | reverse complement strand
TACAATGAAATAATAGGTTCCGTCTGAATACCCGCTTAAACCTAAGCTCAAATCGGTAATCTCTTCCGCTAGAGGGGTTAAACTCCCATTAATCTCTGTGATATAGCTAAAATAACGATACACCGAGTAATTATTTGCTCCAGTGGAGCTAGTCCATGTAAGGGTAAATGAGCCATCAGTATCTGGAGTATCTGCATTAGAAGAAAGTGTGAATGGGGTAATTACAATTAACATTATCTCATAGCTTTCAAAATCGTAATTATCTCCCGCAAACGCATAAATTGTTATGATATAAGTTCCTAAAGGTACATTTACTAAGTCTACCTCGTAAATGCCATCATTTTCAGGATCCAAAAGTAGTCCTTGTCCGTAAGCCCATTTATAAGTCACTGTAGCATTTTTAATAGTGTTGTTTTGAGGATCTTTTAAAATAATTTTTAATAACACATTTTCCCCAGCATAAGCTTCTATTTGAGCACCTCCATCTTCTCGGCTAATGGTTCCTATTATTCTCTTGACTGTGATCCTTAAATCTATGGTTCTTATCTGAAAATTGTTTGCATAAGCCACAATCGTAAACAGATTCACTCCAAATTTTAAATTTGACGTATTGAGATAATATTGATAATATTGATTTAAATTTTCCGTGAAATTTAATGTGTCATCCTCTCCTATTAATTGGACTAATGCACCAGTAATATGAAGTCCCGTTTGATTATCAGTATAATACACTGTTATATTTAGAATAGTGCCTATGGTTACTTCAATAACAGGATCAATAGTCATATTAACACTATCTAAAAATAATTCTAATTTTGATTGTCTTTCAACTACTTCAACGAAAAATTGAATATTTTGAGGCTGATATTTATCCAACTGCGCAAATATAGTTAACACAGTGATTCCTTGGTCTAAATCATTCGTATCTAAGGTTATATTATAATGACCACTTGCTTCAGTTAAATTGTCTATTCCTAATAGGGTCACCGTTGCTCCACTAAGAAATTGCTTAGTTACATCATCTCTATAATATACCGTAACATTGATAAATTCATTAACTTCGATTTGAATTTGATCACCATCATTTTTAGGAACACCATCTAAAAATAATAGTAATTCTGTGTCTTTTTCAACTACTTCAACGAAAAATTGAATAATTTGAAGCTGATAATTTTCTTTTTCAGCAACTATGGTTAAAACATTAATTCCTTGCTCTAGATCATTAGCATTTATTGTAATGTTATAAAATTGATTATTAGTTTCACTTAAATTAGCCCACCCAATTAGTTGTACTGTTGCATTAGGGATATGAGTCTTATTTTCAAAAACTCTAAAAAATACAGTAACATTTATAACATCATCAATTTCAACTTGAATCAAATCCCCACCATTTCTAGGAATCCCATTTATAACTAACAGTAATTCAGTATCTGTTAGATTCAAATTATCGATAGTCGTGAGTTCTAAATTAGAGAACACTTGATTGTTACCTCTGGAATAAGGTCGATCATAATCTGAAATTGATAGAATTAAAGGTAAATATGAAATTATGAGGATAGAAATTACTAAAGTTAATTTTTTTATTTTCATTTTTTTAAAATTTTTGTCTTGATACCATTTAGGATATTTTTGATTATATATTTTTTTATGAGACATTGTAATAGAAAATGAAAAGTATAACTACACCACACCAATATTTTACTTACAAATCCCATAGCTATTTAAAACGAGCTATATCTATTTTTCCTCCATGGCAATCCTTTGTATTTTGGCATACTCATCGGAATATTCAGGTTGGTCTGTATAATGTCTAAATTCACCTATTATGTATTTATTAAACAATTCTTCTTCAGTCATGAATTTTGCTTGGTTTATGCGAACAGTATTTCTTTTAATCCAATCTATCATTTTTCCTCCCGTGTCCATTTTTTTGCCTTGTAAGCCAATATATTCTGCACCTAAATTATCAAGATTTTTCCTACCAAAATATGTAACACAAGGAGTAATAACCTCAATAACAGATGTACCTTTATGGTTTAATGCTTTTTTAAAATATTTTATATAGGTTCTAGGATGTGCTACTGTAGTTCTTGCTACATATGTGGCTCCTGCTGCTAATGCTAATTGTACTCCATCACTTCTATTTTCAAACATTTTATAAGGAGTTGTGCTACTAGTCGCACCATAAAGCGTGGTTGGAGCCCCTTGACCACCAGTCATAGCATAAATACTATTATTAAAAATGAAAATGATACAATCAAGATTTCTGCGGCAAAGATGAATAAAATGATTACCACCTATCCCTAAACAATCGCCATCACCAGAGAAAATAATAGGTTTCATATTTGGATTTGCCATTTTAATTCCTGTAGCAATTGCAGGAGCTCTGCCATGAAGGGCTAAAATCTTCTGTGATTTTGCATGAACTAGTAATAACATTTGACTATAGCAACCGATTCCGATTATAGTTGGATATAAATGTGGATTTAGTTTCTCATCTTCAAAAACGCGGGTAAAAATATGACCTATTATACCATATCCACAACCAGAACAAAATCTTGTAGCAAAATTATCAAACATACTTCCTCCATACGAAAAGACTACATAAGGATGTTCTGGTTTCTCACTTGGTAGCATCCGACCAATTCCTGACATTATTTAGCCACCTCCCTTATAACACTTAAAATATCATCTGGATGATGAAATTCACAAACTTTAGGTATCTTTATAACAGGAGTGTCAAGTTTAGTTACCCTCTCAACCTGTTCCGCAATATATCCAGTGAAATTCAATTCGGGAACGATTATGGCTCTAACATCTTTAACTGCTTCTTTAATTTGTTCTTCAGGAAAAGGCCAGACAGTAACTAATCTAAAAATTCCTACCTTAATATTTTCTTTTCTAGCTATTTCTACAGCCCTATAGCTTGCGCGAACTGGTAAACCGTAGGCAATAATTACAATATCAGCATCATCTAATTTGTGTCGTTCAGTTATACAAATTTTATCTTTATTTTTATTTATCTTATCCATAATCGCTTCCATAAACTGCATAGGTTTAGGGGTTGGTAATCCTTCATAATTATGAGGTTGATGAAGAAACATCCCTGGACAATAGTCAGTTCCCATTTGAGGAGGTTTAGGGATAACTAATTCCCCAGTAATATCATCTTTATAGGTAAATTTCTTAACAAATTGATTAGGTGGGGGCAATTCTCTGTTAATAACTCTTTTTAGAATTTCTTCTTTTGGAGGGATGTTAACTATCTCATGTAAATGACCTAAATATGCATCCGATAAAATATATACAGGACATCGATAAATTTCAGCATAATTAAAGGCTGTTATTGTCAAATCATAAAGTTCTTGACATGACATTGGTGCGAGTGCAATTACTTGAAATTCTCCATTTCCTGAAAAACGCACCAAACCTATATCGTTATGATGTGGTTCCGTTACAAACCCAGTTCCAGGGCCATTTCTCTGGACATCACAAAAAACAAATGGTACTTCCAGATTTGCAGCCATAGATATTGTTTCTACCATCAATGATAACCCCGGTCCCGACGTAGCAGTCATTGATTTTACGCCTACCAAAGAGGCTCCTATTACTGAGTTAATAGAAGCTAGTTCATCTTCCATTTGCATGCAAACTCCTCCAACTTGGGGTAATCTAACCGCTAAATGTTCAATTACCTCTGTACTGGGAGTTATTGGATATCCGCCAAAAAATTTTAATCCTGATGACATTGCTCCTTCTGCCATTGCAACATTTCCCATCATTAAATGCCTTCCTGCCGGCAAAAATCTTTTTCCATTTCCATTATTCATTTCATATCCCTCCTTAAATTTTGGCTTTTTCAGCCAATTTTTCCTCTTGCTCTTCTAAAACATAAATACACCATTCAGGGCATCCAAATTCACATCGCCGACAACCAGTACAATATTTTGCTTTACCCTCTTTTACTCTTGGAATATAAGCAACTCTCATATTCAATTCATCTCCAATTTCTAAAATACCTGTTGGGCATACAGATACGCATATCGCGCACTGATCTCCGCCACATCTATTTTTATTGAAAAATAATGTAAATTTTTTTTCCTTATTTTCCACCAATTTTGGAATTTTTGTATCAACTCTGGAAGAATTTTTTTAAATTAAAAAGTATTCGAACTGTTATAAATTTCAGTTTACTTCAAAATAAGTTTTACTCAAATAGCAATTAATGATTAAAAAAATTACAGGCAAAAAAAAATTAATTCATGTGAAGAATTGTTGGATTAAATCATCAATCTTAGTCAATTTCAATTGGTTGACACTTCCATCCCAATTCTTTAGTGTTTCCTTATTAAATCTTTTTTCAAAAGTTAAATGAAACATTTCTAATCGATATTTAAATTCTTTAGAAGTACCGTCTGTAATTAATATACATGCTGTTGCAGCTCCATATGAAAAAATTAGTTTCTTTTCACTATGATCAATTTCTTTAATGTGTTCCTTACTACCTAAAATTTCACTTAGCATCATATCAAAGCCACCAATTGCCCCTCCGACTAGATTACCTGTTATTGTTTGCTTCAAAAGGCGACTAGATTTTTTAAATTCATATTGATATAATAATATGGAGGATTTAAGGTGAATTATTAATAGTCTCTCCATTTTTATCATCCAATTTAATTCGGATAAACTAGGTAATCGATACCATGCCCTTGTCACTATAATACAGCCGATTAAAGTAGAAAGTGAAGTGATTATAGTTAAATTAACACCTAGTAAATTTCTTATAATGTCTATATTAAGAAAATTAGGAAAACCAGATAAAGCTAAACCAGTATAGAACCATTGAAGTAAATTTGATCTCTTTATTAATTCTAATGTTTTAAATTTACTCATGAAAGAAATACCCACAATAACAAATAAAATAATAATTCCTATGAAAATGTAAGTAAATTTAATTTGAAATAACACAGTTAATGGTAATAATACAGTAACGAATAAAATAGAAATTAGAGATGGTAGATAAAGATACTTTTTCTTTTGGGCTCTTTTAGTATATGATGCGTTATCAACATCTGTAAAAAGTATAAATATAGCCATTCCTATGAAATATCCCGTTCTAGCGGCTAGTTTAGAAAGATTCGGATCAATAAGATCATAATTGAAGAATGAAAAAATATTAAATAAATGATAAAAACCAAGGGAAAGAAGATATAACATAAAACCTGAATTTGCGGATATAATTTTAGATTCTTTCTTTTCTCTTGCTGTAAGTATTGCCATATAAAAGACAATAATTAACGCAAAATAATTTAGAACGATAATTAAGTGATCAATCAACCTAAAGTAGCTTAACTGAACAAACATTTTTCATTTAAATATTCTTTTTAGTAAAAAACCCTTATATTCCTAACTTTTTTAATTACCAAAAAAAATATAATAATAGTTCTTATTAAATCTGTACTTTCCGAAATTAATATCAGAAGAGATCGTATCAAATCTTTTTTTTAAGATTAAACTTTCATATTAGACATGAATAAGCTAATTTTTTTAGGCTGTTTATCTAGCAGTAGATATAGAAAAACTTGTGAAAATGCTATTAAAATAATCAAACTGTTAGATAATAAATATCAAGTATTGAAAAATCCTCCTTGTTGTGGTTCCTTAGCGCATCAGATTGTTCCTCATGAGGAAATAAGAGATCATGTAAACTTTGTAAATGATTGGTTTAATAATAACGGTGTAACAAAATTAATTACTATCTGTGCTGGGTGCTATAATTATCTTACTCGTTATTATTCTGAATATTTAGGAACAGATTTTAATGTTAAAGTAATGCATTTGTTACAATTTATCAATAAACCTGAAAATTTGGAAAAATTGAATTTAAAATATTCAGGTAAAAAATTGAAAATATATTATCATGATGCCTGTCATTTGAGAAATGCAAAGATTCCAATTATCGACGAACCACGAAACATTATTAATTCAATCGAAGGAAACATTGTTTTAGGTGAAATGGAGAATAATAGGGTAAATTCATTATGTTGTGGAGCAGGAGGGGGCGCGTATTCAATTTTTAAAGAAAATAGTGATTTTAGTTCTAAATTAATTTTTGATCAAATGAAGATGTCTAAAGCCTTACTTACTGCTTGTCCATTTTGTTATACTTCTTTTATAAGAATTAAGGAAGAAAATAATATTAAAACACCAGTAATTAAATTCGAAGATTTTATTTTAAAATTAATAGAAGGGGTTGATCCTATAAGTGTCTGAAAAAGGAAAGCAATTGTATAATGAAATTAAAGACAAGTTGGAAGAATTGCGGAATGAAAATTCGGCTTATGCTCAATTTAATGAAATATGGAAAATGGCATGTGCTATCAAATATAAATCATACGATTTAAGATATCTTTATGAAGATACAAGTAGAGAATTTATTGATGAGCATAAAGAGCATTTAATTAAAATGAAGGAAGATTTTGTTGAAAACATACATGAGTATGTAGATAAATGCATTAAAAGAATGGAAACGACTAATCATTTTAAAGTGTATCTTGCTAAAACTAATGAAGAAGCTCAAAGATTTTTTATGGAAGAGTTAGGAGATCATAAAGTTATATATAAGTCTAAGTCTTTGGAGGCAAAAGATGCAGGGATAATTGATATCCTTAAAAAGAATAATATAATTATTAAAGAAACGGACTTAGGGGATGTGTTTTGTCAATTATTAGAATATGATTATCCAAGCTTTACTTTGGGTCCTGGAATACAGTTTACTCCTGAAGAGATTGTCATAAAGATAAAAGAAAAGTATGGTGTTGAAGTGGAACCTGTAGCCGAAGCAATTGTTGATTATTTTAGAAAAACATATCGTAGAGAATTACTTAATGATATAAAAGTATCATTGACTTCTGCAAATGCTATATCAGCTCAAGATGGATCAATTGTTTTAGTAGAAAATGAAGGAAATATTAGCATTATTACAAGAGCAACAGAAAAGCATATAGTTGTAACAGGAATCCAACGAATAGTCCCAACCGTTTTTGATGCCCTACTATGCGCAAAAATACAAGAAAGAATCATAAATGTTGATGGTGCTTATATTAGTTTAATCTCAGCTCCTTCAAATACTTCAGATGTTCAGGGACACCGCGTATTCGGAATGTACGGAGCTAAGGAAGTAGTTGTAATTCTTGTGGATGATTGGCGTATGAAAGCTGCAAAAGAAAACCTTTTTTATAAGGATATGTTGAAATGCATCGGTTGTAAAAGCTGTGATCTTGTATGTACAGCCTCTCGAGCATTCGGTAATATTTATGCTTCTAAATATGGAATTGGTGCTATAAATATTGTTCGTGATTATATCCATAATGGCATTGAAGCAGCAGTCGCAGATGGTTTATTTTTATGTACTGGGTGTGAAAATTGTACTAATTGGTGTCCGACAGGAGTTGATCTAGCAGAAATAATAAGGCAATTGAAAAGAATAGCAATTGATAAAGACTTGGGTCCTCCTCCATTAAAGGAATACAAAGAAAAAATTCTAAAGGATAAAAATCCTTTTAAATAAATATTATTGGGAATGAAAAATCTGGAATGGGGCGGCTGAACATCTCCAAATTGCTATATCTTCAAAACCTAGTATTTCTGCATAGGTTTTTTCACCATTACAAGTCTCCTTTAATTTTTTCCATAAAATAACAGCAATATCTTTAACTTCTTTATTTTCAGTAATTATTTTACTAGCATCTACATCAATATTGCTTGCCATCCAATCACATGTTTTTGGATTACCACAGATTTTAATAACAGGTGCTACAGGATTACCACAAGGACTACCTCGACCAGTTGTCATTATTATAATTTGAGCACCTGCTGCTGCTACTCCGGTCATAGATTCAACATCCAAACCAGGTTCTATCATTAACCATAAACCCTTTCCTTTAGGAGCTTCAGAATACTCTAAAATTCCGTTTATCGGAGCCTTTCCTGCTTTTGCAATGGTTCCTAAAGATTTTTCTTCTATTGTAGTTAATCCGCCTTCTATATTACCAGGTGTTGGTTGTATACCCGTAAAGTCTATTCCAAGTTTCATCGTATTTTCCAAGAACATATTAAGTGTTGAATTTATTTTCTCAGCAACTTCCTCATCAACAGCTCTTTTTATAAGTAGGTGTTCAGTTCCAATCCATTCAGTAAATTCAGGTAAAATTGAAGTTCCCCCTAATTCAATGATCTTATCTGAAACAATTCCTACTGCAGGGTTTGCTGAAATCCCAGAAATAGAATCTGAAGCTCCACACTCTAATCCTAATACTAAATTTGAGAAATCAAAAGGTTCTCGCTTTACTTCATTGGCTTCTTCGGCCATCTGTTTTCCAATCTTAACCCCTTTTTCTATAGAAGCTTTTGAACCACCCTGGACATCTTGTAAATTGAAAAAATCTACAGGTTTTTTCGCTCTTTTGACATTTTTAGCAATTAACTTACTACTTAGATTTTCGCACCCTAAACCCACAACAATAGCGCCATATATATTTGGATTGGTGCCTAATCCAACCAAAGTTCTTTGAGTGTAAGAAAAATCTGGTCCAAATTGTCCACAACCAAGAGGGTGAGTTATAGCAACAGCATTTTCAATTTGATTAGCAATTTGTTGCGCAACACGGTTAACGCAAACTACTGAAGAGATAACTGCGATTTTATTTCGAATACCAACTTTACCTTTCGATCTCTCATAGCCTAAAAATTCTTCGCTCATTTTTTAATCTCCTCAAGATAATGACTTTTTATGTTATGGGTATGAATCCAATCGCCAGCTTTAATGTCTTGCGTAGCAATTCCTATTATTTCTCCATACTTTTTAATTAATTCACCCTTATTTATATCTAATAATGCAAATTTATGCCCCATTGGAATTTCTTGACTCACTTTTATAAGATTCTGGTCTATCTTAATTTCCCGATCTTTTGAAATGTTCTCAAGTGCAGTAACACAGTTATCTTGGGGATTCATGATTATAAAACCATCCTTTTTTATTCCCATTTTAAATCCATTAGATAAGTTATTATTGTTAAATTAAAAAAAAGGATCATTATAGCATTGCAATTGCACTTATTTCTATTAACATCGAAATCAATGGTAAATTTGATACTTCTACTGTAGCTCTCGCCGGATAATTTTCTGTAACTCCATTATCATTAAAAAAATTTTCATATGCTCTGTTCATTTTGCCAAAATCTTTTATATTTCTTAGAAAGACAGTAGTATTAACAATATTAGAAACTTTTCCTCCAGCAGCTTCAACAATTTTTTTAATGTTTTCTAGTGCTGTATAGGTCTGGTCTTCAATATCTGTTGCTCCTTGCGCAGGGCCTTGACCTGAAATAAATAATATATTCCCCGTTTTTATACCAGGATTATAAGGACCAGCAACAGGAGTTCCTGGGTTAATTCTTTTAATATCTACCATAAATAATTATTCACCTCAATAATTAATAATTTTTTCCTCTTGCTAAAATTTCCCATTTCCCAAATATTTCATTATCTTTTATAATAGTGAAGAAATCATATAGATTTACGGTTGTACAAATATGTGAAGGGTATAATTCAACCTTTTGTCCAATTTTAAAATTATCTTTAGGACCTGCTCTAAAAATAGAATGTTCTTCTGTCATTACTCTAATCTTACATTTGGGATAATTCTTAAAAATTGGGTTTCCATTGTCATTGGTGGCAGCTTTCAATCCAGCATCAACCGTATATAGTCTTTTTCCAGAATTATTAGAGACTGTTCCTAAAATAGTAGCTCCTATATTAAATTCTGGAGATACTCTATAGTAATGTTCATCATTGAAAATATATGTGCCAGGTTGAAGTTCTGTTATCCCCTTATACCTTGCTGAAAATTTGTAAGTAACTGTATTACTTGCTGTCAAGTAGCTTACATTAAATCCATTATTATTTAATAGATCCCTTGTATCTACTAATAACTTTAGGCATTCTTCTGTTTGCTTTTTTCTTAATTCAGGGTCAACTACCGAAGTTAAATGACCCTCATAACCTTGGAGTCCAACTAACTTTAAATTCGGCT
>JBHLPZ010000111.1:0-10112 GCA_048885325.1 Candidatus Odinarchaeota archaeon | reverse complement strand
TCGTGAAATATATATTAAATGCCACTGGATATAGCATGGATAATGAAATAGAACGCAAAAAAATAGTCGATCTTAGTTGTGGTTGTGGAAGTTTTCTTATTCAAATTGCGAAAATTATAATGAATTTTTATGTTAAGAAATTCGATTTAAGAAGTTTAGCAGATATTTCTATTAATCAGGCAAGAATTATAATCAAAAAAATTCAAGAAAATGTGTTTGGCTTTGATGTAAATCCTATTGCCTGCGTTTTATGTTGTATAAATCTATACTTCTCGTTATATGAATTACTTAAGGTTATGAATACGAATAATGATAATTTTAAAATACCAGATTTAAAAATTATTAACGTGAATATCATTGATTATTCTAATTTCGATAGATTTGATTATGTGGTAGGAAATCCTCCCTACTTATTTTTAAGGGATATAAGTTCAGATAATAAACTCTTAATTGAACAAGGAAACTTTAAAACTATTAAAGGTCAATATGATTATTATCAAATTTTTATTGAATTAGGTATTAATGTTTTAAAGGAAAAGGGTTTCTTAGGTTATATCATCCCAGATTCTCTCTTAGCTCTGTCGAATCGAAAATTGATTAGAGAATTCATATTTAAGAATACTAAAATCAGAGAATTATACTATATTGGTCCAAGCTTTGAGGTCCCTATCGTTGCAAATATCATTATAATTTTACAAAAAGAATGTGAAGAAGATGAGAGATTTGGAAATTTAATAACGATCCATAATCCCTTAATTAATAGTGGATTATACACCTCTATTAAGCAATCCACACTTAAAGAGTGGGATTATAAGTTTTTAGTAAATCTGAATGAAGAGGACTTCAAAATTCTTGAATATCTTAATTCTAATTTTCCAAAATTAGAAAATATCATGAATTATCAAGATTATAAAATTAAAATTTTTAGGGGTGTAGAATTAGGAAAAGAAGGAGAAGTAATATATTGCAAAAAATGTAATAAATACATCCCCCTCCCCAGAAATAGCGCTATTTGTAAGAAGTGTAATTCTCTATTGGATTTAAATCTCATAGATAAAATAGTCAATTATAAAATTCCTAAAGGATCGGAGGATTGCTACAGACCTTTCCTATTTTTAATGAACAGATACCAAGTTAAGCAATATAAATATATTAACATCGCAAAAAAAGGAATCAACTATAAAAATATAGAGGAGTATAAAGATAGAATTGTTATACGACAGCTTAGTCAAAATAATTTGATATGTGCTGCTTACGATAAGGAATCTTTAACCTCACAATCATTTTATAATTTAAAAATTATCAAGTCTCCTATACCAGAATTTAATCATTTTTATTTATTAGGCCTATTAAATTCTCAACTATTATCCTATTATTTTATTAAGATTTTTGGTTCTTATAAGAAATTGTTTCCAAGAATTCTCATTGAAAAAATTAAGAATCTACCCATAAAGTTACCTAAATTAGCGAATGAATTATTAATTTCTAGAAGTATTCAAGAAAAGGTTAAAAAAATTTTATCGATTAATGATTTAAAAAGAAAGGAGATTGATAACCTACAAAATGATATTGATTCCTTAGTTTTCAATATGTATCAGATTTCACATAAAAATAGACAATATATTTCAAAATTCTTTAGAAATTTATGATTAGCGTCACACACATATAGGGTATGGAAAAAATTAAGAATTTTTTAAGGTGTATTGCCCAAATTTTCTCGATTCATATAAGTTTTTAATATTTTATTCCATTTCTCTGCTAAGTCAATCAAACCTGTCTTTTTAAACAATGTGACTGCGCGTTCAAAAATTTGCATTACTTTTGCTTCTTTTGATAAATCATTATTGAACTTAATAGTTTCCATCATACATTAAAAGAATTGCAAGTTCATTAAAAAAGAGTATAATATGGTGATGTAACTAATGGGATACAAATAAAAGATTAATTAAATTGGTTATCTCAGGTTTTTTGACTTAGAATAATACTTTAATATCTGTTCACCTTTTTTTGCAAGATCTGTTAACCCCGTTTGTTTACATAATGATACGATACGGTCAAGAACTTTTGCGATATTCTCTTCATGTTTTAATAAATCATCTTTAATCATGAAATGTAGGTATATTATAAAGAGATAAAAAATAATATGTCATGGGGATAATCAGATTATTCTGAAACAAGAATTTAATATGTTTCTATTACCTATATTTATATTAATAAATATTATATTAATTGTAAGAGATACACTTGAAGAGTGAAGCTTAATGGAAAGTCTTCCTAATATTAATCTTATAACTGGACTATTAAAAAATTATATGTATGAAGTTGATGGGGCTATAGCTGTTGCGTTATGCGATAGAGATGGTTTTATTATAGCTTCTGAGAGTAAAGCGAAGGAAGATAAAGACTCAGATTCCGTTATAGGTGCAATTTCAGCATTTTTAGATATTTATATCGATAGAATAAAAAGTGAGTATCAGACTCAAAGTAATTTTTTCAATATAACCTCACTACAAAACAGGAAATTTGCATATTGTTCAATGGGGCATCACTCCATTCTAACTACAATTGCTGATCCATCAACTTCAGATGTCGAGTTAAGAGTTTATTCGGAGCATATAGCAGGCAAAATTGAGATGTTATTAGACGGAAATGAGAATGTCTCAATTAAAATTCCAGAAATAATAAGAGTATTGTCTAAAAGAAGAGAAGGAAAGCTACCAAAAGGACAATTTACAGCTAAATTAATCCTAACTGGAGATTTTAAAGTGGGTAAAACTTCTTTAATTCGAAGATTTGTTGAAAATAACTTTAAAGAAGATTACATAAGTACGATAGGTGTTGAAATTTCAAAAAAAACAATTATCATGAATGAAAATACTAAATTGAATTTTATTTTATGGGATATAGGTGGACAGATAGGACAAATTAGGCCTTATAGACAAAGATTTTATGATGGTGCAAATGCTGCATTAATAGTAGTTGATAGAACGCGAGATCATTTAGAAAGTATTGAAACCTGGCTTAACGATATTAAAGAATCTGTCCCAAGTAATATCCCCATCGTTATTGTAGGAAATAAGTCTGATTTAAATGAAGAAATTATTATTACAGAAGAACAGATTAAAATTATTGCTAAACAGTTAGACCTTCATTTTATTGTGACAAGTGCTAAAACAGGTGAAAACGTCAACGAAGCATTCCTTTATATAGCTTATAGATTTATAGAAAAAGTTTAATTACTTTTATAATGTCTTTTTTAATTTGTTAAATTATATAAAATAAATAAAATGATTTTTGTTAATTTCAATTAGAATTATAATTCAAAGGAGGTTATTGAAAAATAGTATTAAAAGTGTCCTTCAATGAAGTTTTGGCTACATGAAATCAATCAGGTTATTTGATGGGATTCTCGATTAAAGAATTGACTTATAAACAAAAACCCCTACTTTTCCTTACTGAACAGGAATTTGCGGGTCCATGGTTTTCATTTATCTTAAAAGGAGAGCGTGTTGGTATGATTCCAGTGATTTTAAAAAATATTGAACCTACTCCAATATATAAAATGGTTAATACCAGAACAGGAACGACTATAGACAGAATTACACTTGATTTTGATATAAAAGAATATCTAAAAAAATTAGTCAAAGGAAATATCATTCCTCCGCTTAAGTTTAGGAAAGAAAATTCATTAATAAGATTGTATGTAGATATATTCAACCCTCCTAAAGTTCCTTATATAAATACATTTTTTACCATAAAAAACATATCTGACTATAATTTAATCGATTTTTCCATGTATTTTGTATTTGATTTTGATATAAATGGGTTAACAGGTTTTGATAACGATTATTCAGGTTATGATGCGGACAACGATATAATTTATCAATACGATGATACTGGATTATATGCGGGCTTTTCTCCTATCTCAAAATCGACTCATTATGAATCGTGCTTAACAAAAGACTTTAAAATAGATAACAATAAATTAAATCTATCAAATACTTTATACGAGGGTATGGGGGAAATTTTATCTGCCTTACAAATTGAATTTATGACATTGGAACCAGGTCATAGTTTTCAAACGGCTTTAGTAATTTCTGGAGGTTTGAATAAAGAAGAGTTAATACAAAATATAAAGGAAGGAAAAGTAAATGCAATCAAATATCTGGCTCAAGTTAATAGATCTGTCAAATCAGACCAAAGAAATCAACAAGAAGAGGCATTTATGAAAATAAACCTTCAAGAAGGAATTGATTGTTCCTAAAAGTAAATCCTAAATAATGATTCAAATAAAAAAGCCAATTTGGAGAGTTATTTGATGAAAACTTTGCACGAGTAAGGATTTCTACTAATTAAATTTAAAGCTATATGAAGAATAGAAAAAGAAAATGGAAACATCCCACAAAATATATTATAAAAATTCCTCAGAAATGAGTGAGATAGAATCTGACTCTGTAGATTTGCTTATAACCTCTCCTCCTTATCCTATGATTGAAATGTGGGACTCACTATTTTCATCTCTGAATGAAGATATTAAAGATGCTCTTGAGGAAGAAGATGGGAAAAGGGCATTCGATATTATGCATGACGAATTAGATAAAATTTGGAAAGAATCCGCAAGAGTTATAAAATCTGGTGGTATAGTGTGTGTAAATATTGGAGACGCAACCAGAACTATTAACAAAAATTTTCAATTATTTCCAAACCATGTCAGAATAGCTAATTTTTTCCGAGAAAATGGATTCATCGTTCTACCTTGTATCTTATGGAGAAAACCAAATAATAGTCCAAATAAATTTATGGGATCGGGAATGCTTCCTCCAAATGCATATATCACTCTCGAGCATGAATATATTTTGATATTTAGGAAAGATGAATCAAAGAGGAAATTCCCACCAAAATCTAAATATCGATATAATAGTGCTTATTTTTGGGAGGAAAGAAATAAGTGGTTTTCAGATCTGTGGTTTGATATAAGAGGAGTTCAACAGAATTTGAATAATAATGTTAAATTAAGAGAACGTACAGCAGCTTTCCCACTTGAATTACCTTATAGATTAATTAATATGTTTTCTATATATGGCGATACGGTAATAGATCCTTTTTGGGGAACAGGAACAACATCTATAGCGGCTATGATATTAGCAAGAAATTCTATCGGATATGAACTAAATCCTGAATTTATAGAATTATTTAAGAAAAATGTAAAAAAGGTTAAAGGTTTAACAGAAACGATTAATATTGATAGATTAGAAGAACATATAGAGTTCATTAAGAAATATAAGATAGATAAAAAGAATACAAAATATAAATCCGTAAATTATAACTTCCCTGTCATAACAAGTCAAGAAATAGAGATTCAATTTTACTCAATTGATAAAATTAACGAAAAAGAAAATGAATATACATTAAATCATGAAAAATTTGAATTCGAAAGAAAGAAGAAATTAGTCCAGTCTCGTTTAATTCCTATTAATAGTAAAAAGTTATCATTATAGATTAATTGTTTAGGCAAATTTATTAATTATTTCTGAATTTAATATTTAAAACTTAATAATGATAAATTGACAATGAGCCGAAATCCTAAAGTTAACCAAGTTATCCTAATTATTTTAGATGATGTGAGAGCGTCTCATCTTTTCACTTTGATAGACCAAAACAAACTCCCAAATATCGCTAAACTTGCAAATAATGGCATTTCTTGTTCAAATTGTATTACTACATTTCCAAGTATCACTTATCCTTGCTATAGTAATATAGTTCTTGGTTCTTATTCAGGCTATTATTCCAAAGAAGGGAGTGGTATTCCAATGTATCATTGGATTGCGCGAGAAGACCCCCCTACTAAAGATAAAAAATATCCTATTATCAAAACGTATGGATCTATAAGGCATATTAGAAAAATCAATAAAGATATTGGCACAAATGTGAGAACAATTTTCGAACAAGCAGGTGATGGGAATTTCGCTAGTTCATTAAATCTTGTCAATCGTGGCTCCCTTTTTATTCCTGTTAAACAATTTACTTCTGCTTCAATAATGAAGGAAGTCGAAAATATTTTCGAAAATCCAATGGACTTCTTTCAAGAAAAGGAAGTACCAAAAGTAACGGTAGCATATATTCCAGAAACAGATGATCTCATGCATAATAAAGGTTTTGATCATGCAGATTATATCAATGAGATAATTAACTGTGATGGGTATATAGGATCTTTAATTAGGACTCTCAAAGATAAGAGTTTTTATGATTCAACTGCTATAGGGATTATTTCAGACCATGGTAATTATAAGGCAGAAAAAATGTATGATATTGAACCTTTCTTCAAACAGATTGGTTTTATCCAATATCAACCAAAATATGGCGCAGGGAATTTTGATGCAACTATGGGATCCGTTGGATTTTTCAATTTCCCTGGGGAAGATTGGCATCATCACCCAACATTAGAAAAATTAAAACAATTCAAACTTAATAATAAGATAGTTAATTTAATTGAGATATTATGGAGAATTCCTGGAGTAAAACTGATGTATTATCGTGATAATGAAAATACACCAGATAAAGGGATAATTCATATAGAACACCGAGATAATAAGACAGGGAAACTAAATAAAGGGAGAATTGAATATGAGGGTCATGGAAGACAACAGAAAACAAAATATATTTTTGAGAATGAAGAAATTTTCAAGTATAAAAACTATAAAGAATCTGCAAACTTATTAGATAATAAAGCTCACACTATAGAAGAATGGTTAGAGGGTACGAATAAAATAGATTTTCCTATGATTATTGATCAAATCCCGCGATATTTTAAAAATCCTCGTTCGTGTGATGTAATGATATCTACAATTGGAGAATTTGGTTTTAGTTATGAACATGGAAAATCTGTTGAAGCACATCAATACTCTCATGATATTGCCTTAAAAAAGTCTATGACCGTTCCATTTATTTTAGGAGGTTCGCCAGAAATTCCTAAAATTAAACTTAAATATTGTAAAACAACTGATATGGTTCCTACTCTATTGGATTTATTGGGTTTGAAACCACATCATAGTGTTGTAGGAAAATCAGTATTGAATTATTAATCTAATACTAGTTCAAATGTACAAATCTCAAATTTATTTAATTCAAAAGTCAAAACTCCTGACTCTCTTTTTAATTCATAACTTTTATTTACTTCACGTTCAAGCAAATCCACAGGTTTAATTAAAGAAATTTTATCAAGTAAAATAGAATTTATCTTAATTCTTGCTTTCGTTGAAATACCCGACCCTTCAACAAACCTGATAATGATATTATCTGATCTGGTCCATTCCTTTAACTTTAAAGCACCCAAATAAACATTTGGTGTTTGAATTTCTAAAATTGGATTTAGTTTTTCTAGTCTATGACCTTTAGATGATAAAGTAATTATTGGGTTATTAAATTCTTCTGCTTTTCTTTTCACTGCAACATTAACCGATCCATCAGGATTTAATAAAGCACCCCCATTGTGAGGAAATAGAGCATATCGACACTTAAAGGGTCCTAATCCACTATAAGTGGGAACAACATGGTTATATTTTTCTTTATTTACCTTTCTCTCTTCATTTACCCAAGCTTCTATTGATGGAGAAGGATATTTACAACATCTAAGCAATGTTAATCTCATATCTTGATTATTTACATCAAAAGCATATTTACCTTCATTAAGTAAAGCTATACCCCATCGTTTTTCAGGTGTACTTAAATCAATATATTTATGACAGATTTTTTCAAATCGAGCTTTATCACATGGAACTTCTGGATTCGTTTTATGTTGTATTGCACAATAAACTCCATCCGAAGTTACTATTTCTGCTTTAGTGTTAGTACTATATAATATTTTTAACATAGCATCAGGCTGTTTCCAATTTGCATTGTATTCAAGATAAATAATGGGTAGATCTTTGAATAGGGTAATTTTTTGGCTTATAGGATTAATACCAAGTTCTTTAGATATTTCTAATGAGATAAAAATTGGACCTGAATTAATAATATTTACTTTAATTTTATGATTATTATCAAACTCTAATGGATGTTCCCAATAATTAGGTGTTAAATTCCATGCATGAAAGACATCATATCCAATATCAAGATAACCAAAAGTCAAATTAGAAGATTCACCATTTAACAAATTTTTACCTTTATCAATATAATTTGCTAATAACTCAATAATAGCTCCATTTTTGGGATTAATCTTTACTGAGAGAACTTCATTCGAGAGAAAATTGTCAGCTGCTTTCAATGTTGTTGATTTTTTAATTTTATTACTTTCTTTTTCATTGAAAAGTGTTATATGTGCTGGAGTTAAACACAAAGGTTTTAAAGGTATAACTGTCCACCAACCAGCAGGCATAGGATCTATCGTGTCATTAGATTCTGCTCTGACTGGTTGACAAATGTATTCCTTATTCTTGCCATCAAGAATTTTCACTTTAGCATAATTAGGGACATTTTCGCTATTTAGCTCTACATTATTTTCAAAAATTGTTATGGGGATAAAAATCTTTGAGTTCCTTTCCCAAGTAGATGGATTAAAGAAATAAACATCAACTAACTCCGCTCTATCTGATACATTATTATTATTTGATAAAGCATTTCCTACTTCTTTTAAAATTGATTTAAATATGCCTTTTTGTTCATTCCAATCTTCCCAACAATCATCATATACTTCAGGAATAGAGCTCCCCGGAAGGATATCATGAAATTGGTTTTTAAGAGTTATCTTCCATAATAATTCTAAATTATCTCTAGGATATTGAAACTCAGGTAAAAACATTGTTAAAAGTGTTGATAAAATTTCAAGAGAAATGAGTAAATTTTCAAACTTTCGATTATATCTTTTAACTTCAGCATGATTTGAGAAACATCCTCTATGGGTCTCTAAGTACAACTCATCATTCCAAATCGGTAATTCTTTGGCGTAATTTTCTATTTCATTGAAAAAATATTCAATTTTACTCCATTTAAACATTGAATTTTTAGCCAATTCGTTTGCAAATGCTACTTCTTTACGTGTAGGCCCATGTCCACCATCTCCATGTCCAAAAAAATATCCCACATGTGGACATATTTCCTTTTCAACATGTTGATTTAAAGTTCCATAATCCAACGTGTAATTCCAGACTCTTCTTCCATCTCTTTTAAGTAAATGTCGTCCCACTTCATATTTTTCCCAAGTTACTAGTGGTCCCATTCCCATTCCAAAATTTGCGGTTAAAATTCTTGATCCATCAGGTCCTTGCCACCAAAAGTTAACAAAGGGGAATATTGTGTCTTTATTCCATGTTAATTTACTAGTCCAAAAATATTTTGCTCCTGATTTTACTAATATCTGACACAATCCATGATTATATCCAAAAGAATCTAAATACCATTCTACATTAGGAAGAATGCCAAAATTTTCGTTGTAAAATTTCATCCCATATAATCTCTGCCTAATAAAAGATTCGCCTGATGGCATCATACAATCAGGTTCAACATATGATCCACCAACGAGCTCAATATTTCCTCTCTTCACTAAATCTTGAATTTCCTTAAACAAATCTGGGTTATCTTTTTTAACCCAATCTAAAAGTAACGGTTCACTTAATGCAAAACAAAACGTATCTGGAAATAAGATGGAGTGTAGAACAGCTTTTTTAAAAGTTTTTTGAGCTTTTTTCTTTGTTTGTTCATATCGCCACATCCAAGCAATATCAATGTGTGATTGCCCTACAATGTGAATTCGCAAATTCTCAGGATTAATTGATTTTGAAATTGAATTTATCCATTTTGGTAATAAAAGACTTATTTTATCTTTTCTTTTTCCCCCAAACCACTTTTCTCTAGATTTTTCATTATCAAAATCTGGTTCATTAAAACTAGATGTATCGATTCTTCTATTTCCCGAATAATGACCTTTTTTTTCTATCAAGGTATAAAGAATAATCTCATAAAAATTAAAAATATTTTTGCGATATTTATCAATAACTGCATTTCTATTAGTTCATAATTAAAAAAGAAGAATAAAACCTTTCATATTATACTAAATTTGATAGAACTTTTATTTGAAATCAATTTAAATAAAGAAAATGACATAATAAATTTTAGAG
>JBHLPZ010000110.1:5649-10159 GCA_048885325.1 Candidatus Odinarchaeota archaeon | reverse complement strand
ATGGATAGTTCCTATCCCGGGCACTACTAAGTTGGGGCGACTTAAGGAAAATCTTAATTCTGGTGACATCGAACTGACACCAGATGAATTACAGAACATTAATAATGCACTTGATAATATCAAAATAAAGGGTGATCGTTATCCAGAAGAATTGGAAAAAAGAACAGGATTATAATTTTTCATATTCTTTTTATATTACTGTTTTATGACATTGGTAAAAGAGATAAAGAAGCGAATTTCAATTATTAATAATTATCAAATTTTAAGAATTTACTTTTAAAATTTGAAGTTTCTGTTTTATTTATAGTCATATTTAACGGTGGGTTATCATTCCCTTGATAGAATTGATAATCTTAATAATTAGTAGCAAATTACTTATGATGAACAACTTAAGATTATCATTTAAAGGTTTCTTTGTATGAGAAAAAAAGTTATTATCATTGGAGCATTAGGTTATGATTTTCACGTCTTTAACACAGTCTTTAGAGACAATGAAGAATATGATGTTATAGCATTTACTATTGCGGGAGAACAAAATGTAGGTACCACTGATGAGGCTGAAAGGAAATTTCCAGCAGCATTGGCTGGTAAATTATATTCTAATGGAATTCCGATGGTTTCAGAAGATTTACTTGAAGATTATATAAGAAAATATGAAGTAGATGAAGTTGTATTTGCTTATTCAGATGTTTCTCATGAAGAGGTTATGCATAAAGCTTCAAGAGCTCTTGCAGCAGGTGCAAATTATCGATTAATCTCTGGGAAATTTACTCAAATTAAAGCTAACAAACCTGTTGTTGCTATTTGTGCTGTAAGAACTGGTTGTGGAAAAAGTCAAGTTTCCAGAGCCACATATCGTTATTTGAAGAGTAAGGGATATAAAGTGGTAGCAATTCGAGAGCCAATGCCTTATGGTGATTTAGTTAAACAAAATGTCATGCGTTTTGAAAGATATGAAGATTTAGATAAATATGATTGTACAATTGAAGAACGGGAAGAATACGAACCCTATATTGAACAAGGATTAGTAATTTATTCTGGAGTTGACTATGAAAAAATCATAAGAGAAGCTGAAAAAGAAGCAGATGTCATTATTTTTGATGGTGGCAATAATGAAATTTCATTCTATTTTACTGATTTACTCTTTATTGTCGTCGATCCATTAAGACCTGGTCATGAAGTTAAATATCATCCAGGAGAAGTCAATGCTAGATATGCTGATGCTTTTGTAATCAATAAAATGAATAGCGCTAAACCAGATGATGTCAAACTAGTTGAGGAAAATCTTCAAGAATTAAATCCAAATGCAGTTCGAATCTATACTAATTCAGTGGTCAAAGTAGAGGACCCTTTAAAGTTGAAGGGTAAGAAAGTAGTTGTTGTAGAAGATGGTCCCACCTTAACTCATGGTGGTATGTCTATTGGAGCTGCTTATGTAGCTGCAAAAAATGCTGGTGCGAAAATAATAGATCCGAGACCTTATTTAGTTGGATCTATGAAGGATGTATACAAAGAATTTCCCCAAATTACTGAGATCGTTCCTGCTATGGGTTATAATGACGATCAAATTGAAAATTTGGAAAAAACTCTCAATAATGTAAAAGCTGATGTTATTTTAAATGGAAGTCCAATAAATTTAATTAAATTAATTAAAGTAAATAAACCAATTGTTAAAGTAACTTATGATATTGAAGCAACTAGAAAACCTTCAATAGAAGATGTATTGGATAATTTTATTGATAAACATTTAAAAAAGTAATTTTTTAAAAACAATTAAGGGCATTTTATATTATTAAAACCCTTAGCATTATGAATATTTACTTTCACCATAGGTGAATTTTAATGATTTTAGAAAAAAAAGAATACACCTTTAATGAAGTCCAAAAAGGATATGCGAATCAAACGTTATATATCAATTTATCTAAAAATGAGATTCTTATAAAACCTGTCTCGGCGGAAATGAAAGAAAAATTCATTGGTGGTAAAGGTTTTGATTTATGGTTGATGTGGAATAGTTTACCAAAAGAAAAAATTGTTAAATGGAATGAACCTGAAAATGAAATCTGTATTTCTTCTGGACCCCTAGGAGGGAGTATCTTTTATCCAGGATCAGGTAAATCAATTGTTACTACAATTTCTCCTTTAACAGGGATTATTATTGATTCCAATGTTGGAGGATATTTTGGACCTTATCTTAAATTTTCTGGATTTGATGCCATCGAAATTCAAGGAAAAGCTGAAAAAGATATAATTATTTTTATTGATGGTATTAATCATGTTGTACAAATAGAATCTATTGAGCCTGAGGATAATCTGTCAGTTTTTTCTCATGAACTTACTCAGCAACTTACAGAGAAATATGCTAGGGATTTTAATGAAAAACAACGCGTTTCGGTTGTAAGTACTGGTCCTGCTGCAAGACACACTAACTGGGGCATGTTAAATTTTTCTTGGTTCGTAAGAGGGAGAAATTGGGCATCTTGTAAGCAAGCAGGAAGAGGAGGAATTGGAACTGTTTTTACAGATAAAAGAATAAAAGCATTGGTATGTCATTCTCCTAAAGCAACAGTAAATTCTAATAATCCTGCTGATTTAGAACTAGCCCGACAAACTGGAATAAAACATACTCAAGAGGTAATGAAACTTGATCCTCATCAGAATGAAATGAGGAGAGTTGGCACAGGTCATCTGCCAGATATAATGAATGCTGCTGATCTCTTACCGACTGAAAATTTTAGATTTGGAGCTCATAAAGAAATACCAGGAAAAGACATCCCTTTTGCCCGGAACATCTGGAGAAAGATATATGCAGGAAAAGAGGGGGCAGATGGATGTTGGATTGGTTGTACCGTCAGTTGTTCTCATTATTCTGAAGATTATGAAGTCATGACAGGGCCATTTAAAGGGAAAAAAGTTATAGTAGATGGACCTGAGTATGAAACAATAGCAGGTGTTGGTTCTAATTGGGGTGTGTGGGATCCTAAATGGGTTTTAGAGACGAACTTTTACTGTGATACTTATGGTCTTGATACCATCTCGGTAGGAACTGGAATTGCTTTTGTCATGGAGTGTTATGAAGCAGGGATATTAAATAAAGATATTACTGGAGGATTAGAACTTAATTTTGGTAATGCCAGAGAAGCGGTAGAATTAATACACCAGATGGCTAAAGGAGAAGGCTTTGGTGTTGTTGTAGGACAAGGAATAAAAGAGATGAAAAGGATTTTCATAGAAAAATATGGTGCTGATCCTCAATTTGTCCAAGATATAGGTATGGAACACAAAGGATTAGAATTTTCTGAATATGTTACTAAAGAATCACTTTCACAACAGGGAGGATATGGTCTTACAAATAAGGGCCCCCAGCATGACGAAGCCTGGTTAATCTTTGAAGACGTAATAAGACAATCTATACCCACTTTTGAGGATAAAGCGAAAGCATTACGCTGGTTTCCATTATGGCGAACTTGGTTTAGCCTTTGTGGACTCTGTAAATTGCCTTGGAATGATATCCAACCAGAAAGTCAAGCAGATTATCCAATTAAAGATCCTAAAACAGGAGAATTAGTTCGTGCCAAAGTTCCTGATCATGTTGAATGGTATGCTAATTATTTTTCAGCGGTAACAGGATTTAAATCGACTGCAGATGATTTAATTAAGATGTCTGAGAGAGTTTATAATTTACAGCGGATATTTAATATTAGACAAGGAAAAGGTCTTCGGGAGCATGATTCTAAATTTCCTTATAGAGCTATGGGGCCGGTTACCTCTTTTGAATACGAAAGCCGCAAAGATAGATACGATAACCAACTTAATGAATTGGGAATGAATATATCTAATAAATCCACAGAAGAAAAAATAAAGTTTTTGCGCCAGCATCGAGAGGAACAATATGAGAAACTACAAAACGCTGTATATAAGGAAAGAGGATGGACAGAAAAAGGTTGTCCCACCATTGAAAAAATCAGAGAATTAGGTATTGATTTTGATGATACCATTAAGATTATTAAACCCAATCAATAAAATTAAATGATTAAAAAAGGCTATGAATCTAAATGGAGAATATAACCGAACATCCTATATTACAAATACCTAGTAAAAAGAAAGTAAAATTTAGGTTTGATGGGAAAGAATTAACAGGATTTGAAGGAATGGTTATATCCTCCGCTTTATTTCTTAATAAAATCAGAATTTTTGGTCATCATGTAAAGGATGGAAGTCCTCAAGGTATTTTCTGCGCAAATGGTCAATGTTCGCAATGCAATGTAATTGCGAATAATATCCCTGTTAAGGCATGTATGACACCCCTAAAAGAGGGAATGATTATAGAAAGTTGCAACGGGCTTCCAAACTTACCGCCGTTTGATAATCCCATAGAGGTTGGGAATCCGCAAATAATCGATACGGAAGTTCTTGTTATAGGCGCAGGCCCAGCTGGATTATCAGCTACTAAGATATTAGGAAATTATGGTCTTAATGTGATTCTTGTTGATGATAAAGATCATTTAGG
>JBHLPZ010000110.1:0-5549 GCA_048885325.1 Candidatus Odinarchaeota archaeon | reverse complement strand
GTAAATAGAGATTTGGTGAAATCAGCTAATAAGATATTTATTGTAGGGGGAGGTAATGTTGGTTTAATCGCAGGTTATCATGCTATTCAAGCAGGAATAGAAGTTATTGGATTAGTAGAAGCCTTACCCCAATGTGGAGGATATAAAGTTCATGAAGATAAACTTAGAAGGTTGGGCGTTCCAATTTACACAAGTTATACAGTACTTTCTGCAAATGGAAATAATAACGTTGAGTCAATTACTATTGGGAAATTAGATAAAAATAATAATATTATCAAAGGATCTGAACTGACCTTCAAATGTGACACTATACTCATTGCTGTCGGTTTGAATTCAGTAGACGAGTTTTATCAAAAGGCTAAAGAATTTAATATGAAAGTATGGGCTGCTGGTGATGCACAGGAAATTGCAGAAGCATCGGTTGCAATTTTCACTGGTAGAATTGAGGCGTTGAAAATTTTAAAAGAAAAGAATATAGCTTTCGATGAAAATATAGATGATCTGCAAAATCTTGCAGATATAATGAAAGCAAAACCTCCTTCACCAGTTAAAAATGAATTTACAGATAAAGAAGAAGGAATTTTTCCATTATTTCACTGTAATCAAGAAATTCCTTGCAACCCTTGTACAACCGTATGTCCTCAAGAACAGATAGAAACTATCGATAATCTCATCACTCAATTACCCTACTTTAAGGATGAGAAAGAATGTATAGGATGTGGGAATTGTGTTGCTGTATGCCCCGGATTAGCGGTAACACTAGTCGATTATAGAAAAGATAAGGATTATCCACGTGTCACTTTTTCACTAGAATTAAGTGATAAAAAAATCGAGAAAGGACAAAAGGTTGTTGTGGTTGGTAATGAGAAAGAATTAGGAGAATTTGAAGTCGTACGATCTAGAATATTACCAGAATTCCCTAGAACACAACTTATTACTGTTAGTTTACCTTCAACAATAGCCAAGAAAGCTGTGGCTATCAAACTGGGAAAAACATCTTATAATGAACCTATAGATTATTATCAGACTTCTTTTACGGATGATGATATTATTATATGTCGGTGTGAAAGAGTGAGTGTAGGAGAAATAAGGAAATGGATTCGATATGGAGTAAGAGATTTTAACGAATTAAAAGCTTTGACAAAAGCTGGAATGGGCGCTTGTGGAGGTAAAACATGCACACCTCTTATTAATCGGGTTTTTCGCGAAGAAGGTATTTCTAATGACCAAATAAACCAAGGGACAAACCGCCCTTTATTTATTGAGGTTCCATTTGGCATTTTTGCTAAAGTTAAAGAGAAGAAAGGGGATAAGTAGTTATGCCAGAATATGATGTTATTATTATTGGGGCGGGAAGTATAGGAGTTCCCACAGCTTTAGCAACATCAAAAGACAATTTAAAAACATTGGTAATTGATTGTTTACCCTCAGTAGCACAAGCTGATAACAAGCATGCAATAGGGGGTATTAGAGCAACACATTCGCAGAAAAGTAAGATTTGGTTGTGCCAAAGATCAATTGAGATTTTTTCTTCTTGGGAAGAAAAATATGGAGATGATATCTGGTGGTCTCAGGGCGGTTATACGTTCCTGGCCTACACAGAAAAGGATCAAAAAATGCTTAAAAACACAGCTAAACTGCAAAAAAGCTATGGGCTTAATATTGATTATGTTGGTCCAGAAAAAATTAAAGAATTAATTCCTGGAATTAATGAGGAAAATTTATTTGGGGGAACTCATAGTCCGGAGGATGGCAATTGTTCACCCTTATTATCCTTACATGCATTTTATCGACATTCAAGAAATAATGGAGCAGAATATAAGTTCAATGAAAAAGTAATTGATATTTTAACTAAAAATAGCAAAATTGTCGGAATTAAAACTAATAAAAACTCGTACAGTACTCAAAATGTTGTCAATGCTGCTGGAGCTTATGCTAAAGAAATAGGTCAAATGATTGGAACTGATTTGTCAGTAGCACCTGAATCACATGAAGCTGGTATTACTGAACCAGTACGGAATTTCTTCTCCACTATGGTAGTTGATATTCAACCAGCTGAAGATCCTTTATTTGGAGATTCTAAAAATTACTATTTTTATCAAAATAAAGAAGGTAAAATAATATTTTGTTTAACCCCTAAACCTAGCATCTTAGGAGTAGATAGAAGAGAAACAAGTTCCTTTTTACCTCAAATTGCAAAACGTATGATAAGGTTGTTGCCTCGTTTAAGAAACGTAAAAATACGACGAACATGGCGGGGATTATATCCTATGACTCCTGATGGCAATCCTATATTAGGAAAAATTGATAATATTGAAGGCTACATAAATGCTGTTGGTATGTGCGGGCAAGGATTTATGTTAGGACCGGGAATAGGAGAAGTAATGAGTCGAATATTGACTGATAAATTAACATCCAGAGATAAAGAAATTTTAGCAGATCTGAACTGTTCTCGTGAATTTTGCCGAGAAGAAGAGTTAAAATAAAAATAATAAATAAGGTATGAAAAAATGAGTTTTGATCTAATAATTAAAAATGGGAGAATAATTGACGGAACAGGTAATCCATGGTATCGAGGAGAAATTGGAATAAAAGATGGGAAGATAAAAGAAATAAGACCAAAAATAAGTAATGAAGGATCGAAAGAGATTGATGCGAGAGGGATGATGATATGCCCTGGATTCATCGATATGCATTCTCACACTGACTATATTTTGCCAATTTATAATAGAGCAGAATCTTTTATACGTCAAGGTATAACTACTAATGTAATAGGGATGTGTGGAAATAGTTTTGCCCCCATTCATCCTGATCATATTGAAGATTTTCGAAAATTTTATGCTCGCATAATTCCCCTTTATGAAGATTATCAATTCACATGGCATACTTTTAAAGAATATTTAGCTAAATTAGAAAAAGACAAATGCGCATTAAATTTAGCTCCTGTTGTTGGATTTGAAAACATACGTATTGCTGGTGGACCTGGATACGAAAATCGGCCCCCTACTTCTGATGAAACTGAGAAGATGAAGGAATATGTCATAGAAGCAATGGAAGCTGGTGCTTTTGGAATGAGTACTGGTCTAATTTATGCGCCTCAAGTTTATGCTAAAACTGAAGAAATCATAGATGTAGCTAAAATAGTTGCCCAGTATGGTGGATTATATTTTTCTCATATTCGTGATGAAGGAAAAAATGTGATTGATGCAATTAAAGAATGTATTGAAATTGTAGAAAAATCTGAATGTAGAGGAGGTCATATTGCTCATCATAAAATTTCAGGGAAAATATCTTGGGGTAAAAGCGAGGAAACTTTAAAACTTATAAGGGAAACAAATAATCGGGGCATTAGTATTACGTATGATCAATATCCTTATAATAGAGGATGGACTACTTTAAGTGCAATACTTCCACCATGGGTGCATGAAGGTGGTCCTGATAAATTACTTGAACGTATTAAAGAAAAAACTAATCAAGAAAGAATCAAAAAAGAAACAACTACTCAAATAGAAGGATGGGAAAATTTTATCAAAAGAAATGGATTTGAATGTGTGTATTTATCTTCTGTGGTATCAGAGAAATGGAAGGATATTGAAGGGATGAGCATTCCGGAAATTACAAAAACTAAAGGAATGAAAGATGAGTGGGAGACCTTATTTTCAATTTTAATTGATGATAAGGGTGGTTCTACTGTAACCCTTGAAACGATGGGAGAAGAAGATATCCAGAGGATCATGACAGGTGCATATCATATGGTTGGTACAGATGGGGTAGGACTTCCAGCTAGACATAATTTTGGTAAATATCATCCTCGATTTTATGGAACCTATCCAAGAATTTTAGGCAAATATGTTAGAGAAGAAAAGTTATTAACATTAGAAGATGCCATTCGGAGAATGACTTCTTCCCCTGCATTAAGATTAGGTTTAACCGAGCGTGGATTAATAAAGGAAGATTTTTGGGCAGATCTTGTTGTTTTTAATCCAGATACCGTGATTGATAAAGCAACTTATGAGGAACCACATCAATTTCCTGAAGGTATCCCCTATGTGATTGTTAATGGAATTATTGCAGTAGAAAATAATAAACAAAAGCGAACATTTTCAGGAAAAGTATTACGGCGCCCTGTCTAAGGTTTAATATTTAAATAAAGAATTTTTATGTGATTTATATTAAATCTTACTTTTTATTATATAACACTTATTTATAATTTTGAGATATTAGAAATGGTTCGACATTTATTAAAAATATCAGATTTCTCTAAAGAAGAATGTGAAAGTATAATTAACAAGGCTATTGAATTAAAAAAAATTCCTGAAAGATTCGAGACTACATTAAAAGGTGAAACGTTATTAATGCTTTTTGAGAAACCATCTCTGAGAACTAGGATTTCTTTTGAGGCAGGTATGCAACAATTAGGTGGTCATGCCATATTTTATTCAATCAAGGATTCTCCTCTTGGTAAAAAAGAAAACATTCATGATACTGCAAAGGTTGCATCTCGGTATGTAAATTTAATTGCTGCTCGAGTTTTCAAAAGAGAAGATATCTGGGATCTCGCAAAACATTCCCATGTTCCGGTTATAAATATGCTTGATGATTTTGCTCATCCTTGTCAGATCCTTGCAGATTTTATGACCATTAAAGAAAAAAAAGGTCAGTTATCCAATTTAAAAATGTCGTATTTTGGGGATGCGTATAATAACGTTACCTATGATTTGATGCGAATGTGCGCATTATATGGTTTAAAGATGGACGTCGCTTGTCCTAAGAGAACTGAATATAATCCCGAACAGATTGTTTTGGATGAAGTTGAAGGGTTATCAAAAGCAACTGGAGCTGAAGTAAAGGTTTTGCATAACGCTTTAGAAGCAGCAAAAGATTCAGATATTATATATACTGACTCTTGGATGAGCTATGGAATACCAATTGAGAAAGAAGAGGAAAGAAAAATGGCGTTTATGCCTTTTCAGGTAAATTCAAAAATTATAGAAACTGCTAAAGAGGATGTTATTTTTATGAATTGTTTACCAGCAATGCGAGGATATGAACAAACAGCAGAAGTGATTGACGGACCACATTCCATTGTATTTGATGAGGCGGAAAATCGTCTACATGGTCAAAAAGCAATAATGCTCTTTTTACGAGATAAACTTTAGACTTTTTTAATTTTATTAGATTTTTAAAGATTGAGATAATAATATCTATTAAAGCGAGTCTAGATTTTTTAGAATAGTTAGAATCCCTTATTTTGATCTTTTAAGAATTTATAGAGAGGAGTAAAACTAAAGAGAAATAGAATTGTTATCAAAAAAATTGATTCAAGCAAAAAAGCTTATGGAAGAGGGGAAAATTAAGGAAACCTCTCAAATTGTTTTAGAATTAGAAAAGAGATACGAACTTTCTCCTAAAGAATTACTTTCATTTAAGCTTGTAAAATTAAACCTAATCTATAAATCAGGTCGATTCACAGAAGTAATTGCTCACGCTAAAAAATTATCACAAGAATGTCAGAAACAAGGAGATTTACTCACATATTTAGATATTTT
>JBHLPZ010000109.1:0-10235 GCA_048885325.1 Candidatus Odinarchaeota archaeon | reverse complement strand
AGCTATTATGGGGCGATTTCTATCTTTAATGATAAAGATTTACATACATTATGGCAATCAACTAAAGATATTTCGATCTTCTTTCTTATTTTAAATGCTTTCACATTGGTTGATATTTGGGGTTATGATTATTCTAAAATATATGATCATTATTTTAGGAATTATGATAAAATCCGATTAAATTTATCAGATATTTTTGATAAAACTAAGTCGCTTGAGTTTAAAGAACGTAGTTTTGCTTTATTTGATGCTTTTTCTAATCTTGACACAAATAATCTAAAATGGCGCATTTCTTGTGCGCTAAGAATTTTTCAATTTATAGACACAAGTCCAGATTTAATGATCGATTTATATTATTCAAAGGTTGATGAAGCCTTAGCTGAAATAGGTTTAAATTGGAACACTTTTGCTAAATCATTGGAAAAGAAACACACAGTTATTCAATTTAAATATGGTTTACCATTAGTTATGTTATTAGCATCAGGTTCTTTTAAGCGAGAGCCAATTAAAAATAAAGACAAAATTGATCCCAAATTATTTTATTTTTGGCAAAATTGTTGTGAAAAAGTATCTCTTCATTTAAAAGAAACTTCAAAAGAAGAAACTATAATTCCTCAAGTTTGGAATTTTATTTTTGAACTTCCTAGAGGTTGGTTTTTCAAAAAGGAATATATTAACTATATAAGGAGTGAAGAATTCCTCAAAAATTTAAGAAAAATCCCCTATAAATATGAACCTAATTTTAACAGCTATTTTGTTAAATTTAAACTAGATTAATTCCGAAAACTGGTTTTAAGAAAAATTTTTTATAATAAAGCTTCCTATTTAAAAACAGACGAGTGATATATGAGGCTGACGGTGGGCATGACCTGCTGAGGAACCTCACCTCACACTCCAAGCAAGGTGTAGCAAAAGCTACTACGGTGAGAACCGTATTTTAGGATCTGAAACGGCACTGCCTTTTGACAGATATTAATGACTTGGAATTAAGCCAGAGAAATTGTTTAAAGGAAAGGTTGGAACGAGCTAAAAACCTTGGTGTAAGGCCAAATGAAAGCGATGAGGATCTTGGAGCGAGCTTTAGGTAGGCCGCATAGTTTGATGCCTCAAGTATTTTTTGGTGACAGAAAATACTACAGAAAGGTGGGTATATATATCACTCGTCTTTTGTTATTTCATAAATGATATCTATTAAAATAATGAAAAAAATTCAGTAATTTTTCAAAGAAATATTTATATATTAACTTATCAAATATTCATTATAATAAAATATTGATCAATATTATTGTTGATCATTAATTATTAAGTAAGGTTTATGTCTAAAAAAATTTTAATAATTTCTATTATATTATTTGCTGTTGGTTCAGGCTCAGTTATTGGAGGAATTTCTATTGAGAATTATATAAACGATACAGTTGTTAATTCTGTTGATGAAGGGCTATTAGGCATTGAGGAAGAAGCGATTCCATTAATTCAACCACTGATTAAAGAGAAGGGAATTCCACAAGCTCTTAGAGGAATTAGAGATGAAGGCATTTCATTTGTAGAAGATATGGTTGAAGCTACATTTGTAGCAGTATTAATTAAAGTTATGGCACTAGATGGTGGAAATATTTCAGGTAACTACTTTTCTCCTATTGGGATAGAAAATTTTTTTAATAATGACTCTACTGGATTTTGGGTTATTTTTAGTGGTGTATCACATTATCATACTAAACCTCTTAATTTTACTGAAGATGCTCAAAATAGGATATTATTTGGTAATAGCACTACAGTTCCAGGTTATATTCCGGGTATTCAAGGCTTTCTTAATGATACATCAACAGGAGCTGGAGTTACAACATTTTTAAATCAATATTATAATGCTAATTCAAGCGAGATTAATGAATTGAAGGAAATAATGCAAGATAATTATAATTGTACATGGGATCAATTGACAAAATTACATGATTATGTGTGTGATTACTTAATTGATTTAATTATCCCTTTTATAATTCAAAATAACTTGCATGTAGATTATATGCCTGAATTAGCAGGACTTCTTTCAGTTAATGCTATTGCCAAAGCTCTTTTCATGGAACAGTGGGCTAATGGGACAATATTAGGTGAAGTTCAGTATCCAGGAGGAATCGATTTTAGTGAAATGCTCGAAGGTGTAAACGAAACTCTTGTTGGATTTGAGGTAGGTCGTATTAATTCATCAAATATAACACGGGAATCAGCTTATGCACTGTTTGATGAGTTAAATTACACTAATGCTTTAACAAATGACGAAGGGATTGAACAATGGATTATTGCATCTATGAATGATACGATAAAGATATCATTAATGAATGAATTTAATTTAACTCAATCTCAAGTTGATATGATTCTTTTCTGGTTATTCGAAGAATCGTTTCAGAATGACGTTGTTCCAGAACTTATGAAACTTCCCCCTCCTGAAGGTGTAGGTATGAATATTACTGAATATGCAAAAGTATTATTCTTAGAACAATGGGCAAATGGCACAGCATTAGGTGAAGTTATATATCCATATGGATTTCCACTCCCTTTAAAAGCAGGTATAATTTATGGATTTGAAGTGGGATATCAAGGTAAAGGTTTACCTGTGATTCCAACCAATATGTCTTTAGAATCAGCTGAATCTCTTTGGGATGTCACAAATGAATATTCCTTAGTAAATGATGAGGGCTTAAAGAAATGGTATTCAGCAATTATAAATCCAACTTCAACTGTGGCAAATGATTTACAAGTTGTTAATTCATTGAATTATGAAACAATGGATATGATTTTGAGTTGGTTACCAACTTTTAGAGATTATGTAATGCCGTATCTAGCCCAAGAGGAGATGAATTTACCTATGGATTCTACTTCATTTGCAAACTCCATAAAACTTGGAATGGTTATTCCAGGAGGATTTTTTATGGGACTTGGGCTGATAAGTTTAGTTAGGAATATTTATCTTAAAAGAAAAGTAACGAAAAAAGTATCAAATAAGTAAAGCTCGTCTTAATTTGGGGTAAATTATACCTCAATCACTCTTGTAACTCATAAGAAAAAATATCACAGTATTTTTTAAATCCTAAATTTCTATATACATTTTCTCCTAATTCTGAAGCTTGGAGGACACCAATTTTATACCCCATTTTGTATGAATCTTTTAACGCTACTCCACTTATCGTTAAACCAAAGCCTTTATTTCTATATTCGGGTAGCGTGGATACTGCATGTAACCCCGCAACTCCTGATGAGAGATATAATAATAAGGTCGAAACAGGTTTTCCATTATAAAAACCAAGGTAAAATCTTGATTTTTCTTCGGATAATAAATAATTAAGCAAACCTAAATCGATTTTAATTTTGAATACTGATGAAACTATAATATTCCATTGCTTAAGCATCTTTTCATTATTTACAGTTATTATCTCTAATTTAATTGATTCTAAATTATTATACTTTAAATTTTTGAGATCTAAAGCCATTCCTGCTTGGTGATACACGTTAGAAAAGTTAAAATTCTCAAGCATATTTCCTAAATTAGAAGGTTTCGTTAAAGGTCCCACTGTCCATCCATTAGGAGCAGTTCTTTCTTTAATCAGAGCTTTCACTTGATTTATTTCAGCTACAATATTTAACTCTTCAAAGTTTACTTTAAATATACAATTTGGCCAATCTACATATTTTGATTGTACCCAATTGATTTTATTACTTATTTGTGAATTAAAATTTGGATGATATGAGCATTTCTCATAGAAATCATCTAAATTATTTTCGATTGCAGCCAATATTAGTTTCATATCTCTTGTATACAATTTTCTATCCACTTTTTTAATTGAAAATACTAGAAAATTTAGTTAATTACATCCTCGTGGCTTTCATGACTATAAGGGCACGATTATACAAAAAATTTATTTTTTTTAATTTTAATGACTTTTTGGAGGTTTAAATTAGGAATAAACCTGCCACTGCATTGAGTAACAATAATAAACCCATGAATATGGATGCTGTTTAATGCTAGGATGTGGAAAAGGCTATTGGAACATAATCTAGAATTTATTAAGTCTGTATTTATAAACTGATTTGACTGTTTTTAGTACAAATTAATCAATTATATTTTAAAAAAAAAATACAAGATGAATTTTTATGGCTTTAGAACCATTAGTTATTTACACTATAATCTCAATAATTGGTTTTATTCTTTTTATTTGGATTATAAGTGGTTTTAAAATTATAAAGCAATGGGAAAGAGCACCCTTGTTAAGATTAGGTAAATATAGAGGCTTAAAAGGACCTGGTTTAGTCTGGTATTTAAGAGGAATTTATAGTATACCAATGAAAATATCAACGAGGACGTTAACTTATACTTTTAGGAGCGAACAAACTTTAACTAAAGATAACGTTAGTGTAAGCGTAGATGCAATAATGTATTATAATGTTATAGATCCAGAAAAAGCTTTTTTACAAGTTGAAGAATATTTAATAGCAACTAATTGGGCAGCTCAATCAACATTGAGAGAAGTAATGGGTAAAGTGGAACTAAATGAATTACTTAGTGAGCGAGATAAAATAAGTACTCATTTACAAGAGATAATTGATTCTAAAACTGAAAGATGGGGTATTAAAGTTACAAGTGTCGAGGTTCGAGATGTTGTTTTACCTCAAAATTTAATTGACGTAATGGCTCGTCAGGCTGAAGCTGAGAGAGAGCGTCAAGCTCGTGTGACATTAGCAACAGCTGAAGCTCAAGCATCATTCAAAATGGTCGAGGCTGCAGAAGAATATACAAAAAATGAAAAGGCAATGGAATTACGATGGATGAACCTGCTCTATGAAGCAGCAGTAACAGGGAAAAGCACAATTATTATGGTACCTGCAAATCTGCCTATAGCTGGTTTTACAAATGCATTTGCAGTAAAAGGAATTCAAAAAATGACATCTGATAATAAAAACGAAAATAAATAATTTCTTTTTATTACATGGAATCGTTCTTAATACTTTAATATAATCTTTAAAAAATTTAAAAGTAAGATATAATATAAATTAAAAAAAAGTGAAAAATTTTATTTTAAGAAAAAACTAATAAACCAAAGCCACCGTTAATTAATAGTAATAATCCCATGAAGATTGAGGCTGTTAATGACATTACTACTAATAAAGTATTAATACTGGGACCAGCTGTGTCTTTAAATGGATCCCCAACTGTGTCTCCTGTTATTGAAGCTTTATGAACTTCTGTTCCTTTTCCGCCTAAATTACCATCTTCAATCCATTTCTTTGCATTGTCCCAAGAGCCACCTGCATTAGCCATAAAAACAGCAAATACAAAACCTGATAAAATTGAGCCAGCGAGGAAAGCACCTAATGCGGCTACTCCAAATAAGACTCCAACTATTAGAGGAATAGCTATTGAAATTATACTGGGTATAATTAATTCTCTTAAAGCTCCTTTAGTTGCGATAGCAACAGTTTTAGTGAAATCAGCTGGTTCTTCTCCTTTTAAAATCTTTGGATTTGATTCAAATTGGCGTCTGATTTCATCAACCATTTTTGCGGCATTTCTTTGAACAGCCAGGACTAATAGTGCTGAAAATAACGCAGGAACTACAACTCCAATGAAAGCGCCAATTAATACATTGATATTTAATAGACTAATATGTACAAAATCTATCTCCGCTTCTTCAGCATAAGAAAATAACAATGCTAATACTGTTAAATTAGCAGCTCCAATAGCGAAACCTTTAGTTATAGCTTTTGCTGTATTTCCAGCAGAATCCAATTTATCAGCAGTACGTATTATATCTTCTCCTAAATCTCCTTGCTCTGCAATTGCTCGCGCATTATCTACTATTGGTCCATAAGCGTCATTAGAAACAATAGTACCAACTATTGAGAGCATTCCAACAGCAGCAATTCCAACAGCAAATATTCCATCTAGCATATAAGAAAAAACCATTGCTAATACAATTCCTATAGCTGGTGGAACAACGCTTATTAAACCATACGCAAAACCTGAAAGTATTACTACAGCATGACCCTCTTTAGCAGATTCAGCTATATTATGAGTGGGTTTTCTATCATCTCTAGTGTAATAATCACTCGTAAAACCAATTAATATGCCACTCGCGAGACCTAATAGCGCAGCAAAATAATTTTTCCATAATTTTTCAAAAGCGAGAGGAGACGCTCCAAGTGACATAAAAAGAACAAATAGAGCTGCTAAACCGGCAAAAATCAATGTTGACACGTAAGTACCATTATTTAATGATTTACCCGGGTCTTCTGAACCTTTCCACTTTATTAAGCCAATTCCAATTACAGATGCTATTAATCCTACACCACATAAAACAAGAGGAAATATAATAAATGTAGAGGTTTCACTTCCTAATATTAAGGATGCTGTAGAAGCTAGAATCATGGCTGCAAGAATAGATGCTACATACGAATCAAAAAGATCTGAGCCCATCCCAGCAATGTCTCCCACATTATCTCCAACGTTATCTGCTATTGTAGCTGGGTTACGTGGGTCATCTTCAGGTAAATTGTATTCGGCCTTACCTACTAAATCAGCTCCAACATCAGCCGTTTTTGTATAAATTCCACCACCACACTTCATGAAGAGTGCTATACTGCTTGCTCCAAAACTAAAACCTAAGACCACTAATGGATTTCCAAATACTAAATATACAACAGAAATTCCAATCAATGCTGCGCCTACAACTGCTAAACCCATAACAGCTCCACCAAAAAAAGCTACATCAAAACCTTTTTTAGTGCCTTTTGTACAGGCTTGTGCTGATCTAGTATTTGCTTTAACTCCAACATACATACCCATCCAACCTGCTAACATTGATGCTAGCGAACCGAAAATATAGGCAATTGCTTGTTCCCAATTGAAAAATACTGCATATCGGGAGGTTGCTTCTAACCGAGATGGTAAAAAGAAAAAGATAACTACAGCTAAACATGCAACAAAAATAGCCAATACTTTATATTGAACTTTAATGAAGGTTTTTGCTCCTTTTTCGATATAACCAGATACTTCAACCATTCGTTCATTACCAGGGTCCTCTTTCATAACTAGTCTAGCAAGAAAATATGCTAAAACAATAGAGGCGATTCCAGCTATTAAGGCAACCAGTATAAATGTTTCCGACATAATATTTACACTTTTTTGCTTTTTTGTAATTTTTTTTTGATAAGAATATAACTAATATTTAAATTATTATTAAATATTAAATTAAAACTTAAGGAAAAAATCTCTATTATTTAAAATTTAAGCATTGGTAAATTTAAGTAGAGGTATTGTTAAATTCATTGTTAAAAAAACCCCAAGAATTAAGAATATTCTCTGCATCCGAAATAATTTCGTTTATTAATGCTTTAATGGGGACAATTTTTTTTCGATAACCAATCGCGGTTGATGGTGCCATAAAATTCTTGACATTGTAATAATAAATCTTTTTATAGAATTTCTCATCAAAAATATTTATTTTAATCCATCTTTTTTTGATATTTTGAGGAACAGGGCATTCTTCAGTTGCCATTAAAGCAGTACCAAGGCAAATTGCATCAGCTCCCATAGCTAAAGCAGCTAGAAAACCTCTAGCGTCTCCAATCCCTCCAGCAGCAATAATTGGAATTTTTAATAATTTTTTAGCCATGGTTATATTTATTAATGTGGTATTTGAAAAAGGATTTTTAAATCCAGTTCCTTCTAAACCTACTATTGTAACACCGTCGGCTCCCTCTTTTTCAGCTGAAACCGCATGTTTCACTAAGACACATTTATGGAACCAATAAGCACCAGATTCGTGAACTCTATTTCCAATAAATGACGCTCTATAACCTGAGGTGGTAAATATGTTACAATCTTCTTCAAGTGCAACCTCAACATACTTTAAATATCGCTCTTTAGTCTTTTCATCTTCATCACGATCTTTTAAGCTATGATGAGGCAAAGAGAGATTTATACCATAAGGTTTATCAGTGAGAGTTTTCATATTTTGTAAATCTTTTCTAAAATTTTGTTGATCTGGAAAATTTAGGGCAGCAATTATCCCTAAACCTCCCGCATTTGAAAAAGCAGAAGCAAAATCGGATTTTCCCCAGCCACCAAACGCACCCATTATTAGGGGAAACTTAGTTCCTATCAATTGCGTAATTTTTGTATTCCATATCATTTTTTCGGTTTCTACTTTTATTAAATTTGTTAAAATCCAGAATCTCTCTTTGGAAATCTGCTACGAGTAATTGAATATTCATGGAATAATTTATCTAACATTTCTAGTCTTAAATCCTTATCTTTATCCCATAAATTGTTTATTTCTAATTTATCATTGCTTCGATCAAACAAATCCCCATACCCTGGTAATTCAGCATACTTTGTTAATTTATAATCTTTCGTAATTAAATGGACTAATCTGGTATATAATGGACCATGTGGACCTACTTCCTCATCTTCCATGATGAAAATGCAATCACGAAGTTCTTTTTTAGAATTTTTTAGAACAGGAGTCATGTCATAACCTTGCATTCCTGGTGGTCTATATCTTTCTTTAACATTAAGTAGTTCCAAAATTGTTTTGGGCAAATCTACCGAACTTATTAAGGCATCAGAAACTGCAGGCTTAGTGACACCAGGAACCTTCCAGATTAAAGGAACTTGTAGAGTACCATTAAAAGGAGAGATTCCTTTTAAAATTATACCATGGTCTCCCATATAGTCTCCATGATCTGAAGTAAAAATTATCATTGTATTATCTGCCAAACCGAACTTTTCTAATGAAGCCAAAATTTGTCCTACTGCATAATCTATTAAAGAAACAGAACCGTAGCTAAGAGCAATAAACCTTCTTATATTTTCTTCTGTCTCTTCACGTAACATCGCACCCCTGACAGGGGGGTGTTCTAAATGTTGCTTTAAATAAGGATGGCCATATAAATTCTTTATATCATGAACATTTTCAGGGAGTATTATATCTTCTGGCTTATACATATCTCTATACTTCCCTGGCGGTGAAACAGGTTGATGAGGATCTGGAAATGAACAATGTAAAAAGAAGGGTTTTTCTCCATAATTACCATTAGCATATCTTTCTAAAAATGAAATAGTTTTGTTTTGGATATATGTAGTATTATAAAGTTCTAATGGAACCCAACTTTCATAAAAAACTTCAAGAGTTGGTACTTTAGTATTATATTCCTGTGTAATTTTCTCAGCAAGTTTGGGATTTCTCTCTTCAATCCATTCAAGATAATGTCCTGAACATGCATTTCCATGTCCGATAACTAAATCAACCTCTTCAAATCCATAATATGGAATTGGAAAATTCTCATGAGTTAAATAATCACCTTTAGGATTTTTTACCCTCCAATCTTGGAAATCTTCAGCTGATTTCGTCTTTGGATCATATCGAGGTGTCCAAGTGTTATAATGAGTTTTACCAATACTAATGGTATGATATCCTTTATTAACTAATGTTTGAGTAATTGTAGGAATATTTTCTGGTAAATTAATACCATTACTTCTAACTCCATGTACATTAGGATAATAACCCGTTAGAATTGTGGCTCGATTAGGCATACACATAGGGCTAGTGCAGAAGGCCGAAGAAAATCTCACACTTTCTTTCGCAAGTCTGTCTAAGTTAGGAGTTTTAATTATTTTGTTATCATAACAACCCAACATGTCAGCTCGCTGCTGATCAGTAATAATAAATAAAACATTCATTTTTTTACTCATTAACAATTCCCCGATTGTGTCAAAAAGCTTATGGCTTAATTAATATTTCATAATTAGGAAAAATTAAAATTCAAAATAAGGTTTTCAATTCTATATAAAATAGAATATCATATAGATTATAAAATTAGAGATTAAATTCTGTGACTTTTGGTATTGTTTCTATTTCCGGATAAATCTTACCCAGTATTGGTGGACAGCTATTATAAATTTCTTCGATTTCTATAACTCCAAATTTAATACCGCGGAATTTTTTGAAACCTGTAAATGTACCTTTTACAACTTGATTAGCAAAATCAAAATTCATACCAAAAACAGCAACTTTTGAATTTATTGGTATTTGAAGCAAGTCATTCTTTAAAACGGAAGGTGGAAAAACCAATCTATTATGGTCGGCTGCTTGAAGTTGAATACATGGTATCATAACAGGATATCCATCAGATGGGTCTATATAAGAAATTACTCTAACTGCAATTGGTGCTCTAAAAAGATTATA
>JBHLPZ010000108.1:0-10254 GCA_048885325.1 Candidatus Odinarchaeota archaeon | reverse complement strand
AAAGAAAAATCTTTTTGAGCTGGGAAAAGAACTTGAACAAACCAGCCAAGCCTTAATAAGTGAAAAATCTGAAAGCCATATCGATGCGCAATTAAAAAATGAGATTTTTAGCCTTGAGCAGAAAATATCAAATTTAATGAAAACTAATCAATTACTCAAAGAAGATTTAGAAGTAGTAAGCATAAAAAAAGATTCTGTAGAAAATTTGGACCGAATTGTTGAGACTTTAAAAAAAAGTAACTTAGAATTAGAAAAGGAAAATCGAATTTTATTAGAAAAATTAGATGTATTGAAGAGAGAAAAGCTTAAAATGTTAAAGTATGAATCTAAAGTAGCAGATTTAAATCGCCAAATTGAAAAATTGCAAAAAATAAATCGTGAACTTCAAGAAAAAGACTCAATTTTATTGGCTAAAACAATTACAGCACTACAACTTCATGACAAAAAAGATGTACAAATACCAAAACCTAAGCTTACTCAACCAATACAAATCTCCAAAGTTACCTCTGAAGAAAAAGAATTGGAATTGGAACTGGAAAGTCCGAAAGAATTTGAGGGGGAAAGTGAAATTATAACTACTGAAATTAATGATACTTCAGAACTAGTTTCAAAATCAGTTGAAATCATAGAATCAGAAGATGAAGAAATTATACGTAAGTGGCAATGCCCAAAGTGTGGAAACAACAATAAAGCACAAATTAGGGAACTTGATGATAAAACGCGATTAATCTATGCTTATCCAAAGATTTACGCTAAGAAATATCAATGTGGACAATGTGCTGCAGAATGGAGATAGAATAAAAATAGAATTAGCCATCATCAATTTCATGGAAACTTTTCAAATAAAAAAAATCTTATTTTAGTAATTATTTCTTCTCCTAATTTCTGAATTTATATTTAAAATTTGGAATAATTATGTCAATTGTCGAGATTGATTACGAAAAATGTAATAATTGCAAAATTTGTTTATCAACTTGTATCCTGTTTAGATATAATCAAGAGGCAGAAAAGATAGAATACAAAGATCCACAGAATTTTTGCAATTTATGCGGTCAATGCATAGCTCGGTGCCCTGAAAATGCGATTTTGTATGAAAATATGGGGGAGGCTTTCGAATTTGAAGGTGTAAGCAAACCCGATACCATTATATCCTACGATTCCCTTTATAATTTTATGCGTGCACATCGCTCAATCCGGCGTTTTAGGGAGAGGAAAGTACCTGGTGAGCTCTTACAAAAAGTATTTGATGCTATGAGCCAAGCCCCCACTGGTGATAACTTAAGATCAGAAACCTTTTCAATTCTCTCTGATCCTGATCAGATAAAACGGCTTAATGATGCTGTGATTGAAGAATTATTAAAAGATGAATATATGAATGAACGATATGGAAAATTATTTTATCTCTTAGGAAAAGCTTTCCGCAGCCCTGTCTTCTTTGATGCCCCTCATGTTATCTTTGTGGATTCTCCTAATATTCATGAAGTTGAAATGAATAATATAGGAATTATCATCACGTATGGACGCTTAGCAGCGCAAGCGCTAGGTCTAGGTACATGTTGGAATGGGTGGACCCAAATTGCTATGAAAAATAACCCCGAATTAAAAAAGTTAGGGAATATAAAGGGAGAAAGTGTGGGAGTATTTATTATAGGGTATCCTGCGGTGAAATTTTACCGTTCTGCTCCTCGTACACTAAAAGAGATTAATGGACTTCTCTAAACTCATTATCAATTTTTTTTTACATTAAAATTTAAGAATAGTTCCTTAAACAGTCTAAATTAGTGAACTTCATATTAACTTTTAAGTCAAATTGAAGTTAAACTTATTTTAAATTTAAATAAAGGTCTTTTTTTTTTTTAAAAAAAAGAATGGAAAAATCAGTTTTAGTTTTTCTGAAGTTTCCTTTTGTTTTTACGCTTACTTTAATTAATGACGTTTTCTTTGGGGCTTAAAACTCGGTCTAGGCGCTTTTCCAGTAATTTTTAAATTACTCGCTTGCGGACCTTTAGATCCTTCAGTAATTTCAAATTCTACTTTGTCGCCTTCATAGATGGCTTTAAAATCACCTTCGCCTGCAATAGATGAATAATGTACAAATACATCAGCGCCTCCATCGTCTCGAGTAATAAAACCATAGCCTTTACGGCGATCAAACCATTTTACTATTCCTTTTACCATTGAAAAAACCTAATGAACAAATTGGGTACACACTTAATCAATGTACACACAAGTAAATAAGAAGGAACCATTCCAAATAAATAATATTTAAAATAGGGACTTAGAGATAAAATTTTTATTTAAAAACTAAACATTTAATTTACCATTCATAAAAACATTTAGTGCAAACATGCTTTTTAGCATATATCCTCCGTGGAATATAACTAAGTAATCGAGACTTATCTTCAACTTCCTTTATAGCAAATCCAAAAGCTCCACATTTAGGACATTCTCTTTTATTAAGAGTAATAGTTCCAGTACCAGAGGTTATAGAACTTGCTGTCTGACCAACGGCCGGAGTTTGTGCTGCTTTTTGTGGTACTGGTGTTTGTGTTGGTTTTTGTCCATAGTAACTCGTTTGACTTGCTTGTTGCTGAAGGCTCTGTATTTGAGCTTTCATTTGTTGGTTTTCATTATATAATTTATTGATCTGATTATCTTTTTCATTAATTAATGTTTGTAATTGATAAACTTTATTTTGTAATTCTGAAATTTGATTTGTTAATTGATTGATCCTTCTTTCATACTCTGCAACCATATCATCCATATTGCTATACATCATTTTCTTTTCTCCTTTCTATAATATTATTCTGGTATTAGTAATCGACAAATAAATATTAAGGTTAAGTGCTATTTAAAAATTCTTAACCAAGGGATTTTTGAATTTATGTTAATAAAGATTATAAAATAAGTAAATGATTAATATTTTGTAGAAATGACATCAATCACCGTATATGATGGAACTAAGACAATCGGCGGAAATAAAATATATTTACAAGAGAAAGATCATGGGCTATTTCTTGATTTTGGAATGAATTTCAAAAAATATAGGGATTATTTTCAACAATATTTACAAGAACGTTATTCACGAGGTATTTACGACCTTATTCAATTAAAATTAATTCCAAACTTAAAAAATTATAGAAAAGATCTAATTCCATCTGATTTAGATATTTCTAGTTTCCCATTATTAAATATTGACGCTGTATTACTAAGCCATTCCCACATGGATCATTTTGGAAATATTTCTTTACTTGATGAAGAAATACCCATTGTTGCGTCGCCAACAAGTATAGTGTTGTTAAAAGCGATTAGAGATTGTTCAATAGCTACATTAAATAATGAAGTTGCTTACTTTACTAAAAAAATCCAAGCAGAGGATGGTAGAATTCTAAAAACAGATAGAAATACCATTTATTGTAGACAATTTTTTAGTACAGGCAATTTTTCACCCAAAATAGATGATTTTTTATCGATTCGATTTAAAAAAAAAGAAATTGAAAAAGGAGATTTGTGTGCGTTAAATGAGTTTTCTACTCCTTTTGAAATAAAGGCTTTTGAAGTGGATCATTCAATATATGGTGCTACTGCGTATATAATTAGTGGAGAAAATACTGTTGCTTATTCGGGTGACTTTCGCCTTCATGGGAAAAAATCTGAATTCAGTGAAAACTTTATAAAAAGTGCCAAAAGCGCTTCAATTTTGATTATCGAAGGAACACGGGCCACAAAGAAAGATTTTAACGAACCCGAAGAAATTATTTATCAGAATTGCCTAAAACTTGTTGAAATGTCAAAAGATTTAGTAATTGCTGATTTTACAGCAAGGAATTTCGAACGCCTTGAGAGCTTTCACGAAATAGCAAAAAAAGTTGGTAGAAAATTAATTATTACCACCAAAGATGCATACTTGCTCAAAGCACTTGAGAAAGTTGATGGGATTAATAGAACAAAAGATATGTTAATATATAAGATGTTAAAGGTAAGACCAAAGGGATGGGAACATCTTCTTTTTAAAAATGAAAGTGATATCAACTTGATTGATCCTATGGAGATAGCTAAAAATCCGGAACAATATCTACTTTGTTTCTCGTTTTTTGATGTAAAGAATCTTCTAGATATAAAGCCAATAAAGGGTACATATATTTATTCCTCGAGTGAAGCATTTGAAGAAGAGTCAGAATTTGATTTCATAAGATTAAATAACTGGCTTAAACACTTTGGATTTGAAATTCATGGTTTTGAAATAATTGAACAAAAAGGTAAATTAAAACCAGATTTTGTCAGAGGTTTTCATGCCTCTGGACATTTATCGCAGAACGAAATCAGATGGGCAATTGAAAGGATTGATCCAGATGTTATAATTCCAGTACATACAGAGAATCCACAATGGTTTGGAGAAAAATTTGAAAATGCTGTTCTTCTAGAAGAAAATCAAACCTTCACTATTTAAGTATGAAACTAAAAAATAGATACATTTTTAAATTAGTTTAACTAGTTTTATATAGTATAGTTTTATATAAAACAAAAAATAGTGAGATTTAATATGGATATTAATCAAGTAAAGAAAGATAGTTTGAAATTAATAGAAGAGTCCAAAGCAGCTTATCTTACCACGATTGATTCTAATGGAGCCCCTATTACCAGAGCAATGCTTAATTTAAGAAATAAAGAGCAATTTCCAGAATTTGCTTCATTTTTTAATAAGCAAGAAAATAAATTTTTTATTTACATATCAACTAATACATCATCTTCCAAAATATCTCATATCCAAAGAAATCCAACAATCAATGTCTACTTTTGCGATCCAGATGATTTTAAAGGGGTAATGTTAGGAGGAAAGGTAGAAATAGTCGAAGATAAAAAGCTCAAAAACGAAATCTGGCTGGATTGGTGGACTAGATATTATCCAGAAGGGATAGATGATCCAGATTATACACTATTACGTTTAAATCCTAAGAATCTTAGATATTATTATAGGCTTAATCAGGTAAATTTAGAATTGTGAAGACGCATGGAAACTCAAAAACAAGGAGGATTTTTAATTGCCAAAATACATCAGCTGTCCCAAAGGATTTTCGCAAGAATTCTTAAAGATGCGAATCTTACTGATTTAAATCCTGCTCAAGGGAGGATAATGTTTGTTTTATGGCGAGAGGATAATATTTCTATCCATGAACTTTCAAAAAGAACACTTTTAAGTAAATCTACTTTAACATCAATGCTAGATCGACTTGAGCAATCGGGATTTATAAAACGAGTTCCTTCTAAAGAAGATAGACGGGAAATCTTAATTCAACTAGCAGATGAAGATAGGTTATTACAAAATAAGTATGTTGATGTCTCACGGGATATGACAAAAATATTCTATAATAATTTTACTGAACAAGAGATTAATGATTTTGAAAATTATTTAGAAAAACTCTTAGATAATCTTATAAAATTTGAAAAGAAAGATAAATAGTTAGATTTGTTGATCAATATCATTTTTTTAATTCTTCTAATAACTCGAAAGCATTTTCTACTGCCCAACCATGAGCATCATTATTAAAATATACGAATACAGTGATATTTTGTTTTACCCATTGATTAATTTTTTCAGCCCATTTATTAAGTTGATCCGATGAATATTTTCCATAATAGAGACTTACTGGTCCATGGAAGCGTAAATAAATAAAGTTAGTAGTAACTTTCTCTAAAAACAGATCAGCAGTAAAATCATGGATACATAATGCAATATTATGTTGTCTTAATAACTCGAAAACATCTGGAACATACCAACTTGGATTTCGCATTTCAAATGTATATAAATATTGTTTGGGTAGAATTTCTACAAATTCCTTTATTCGATCGTAATTATAATACCAATTTGGTGGTAGTTGAAATAATATGACTCCTAATTTCTCTTTCAGTACCTTTATAACGTCAAAAAACTTTTTAGTAGTTTCTTGTCCATCTTTCAAATATTTTCGATGAGTAATAAAACGATTTGCTTTAATAGCAAAGATAAAATCATCTGGGGTTTCATTAAACCAATTTTTAACGGTAGTTTCTGATGGTAATCTATAAAATGTACTATTAATTTCAACCGTATGAAAGTTTTCGGCATAGAATTTAAGCATATTTGTATTTGGATATTTCTCTGGATAAAAAGGACCTTTCCAATGATTATACATCCAACCTGATGTGCCAATCAGAATTTTATTTTGCAGAACTTCTAATTTAGACATAAATAAATTTGAAATTTTTATAGAAATAAGATATTAAACAATAATTTTTACACAAATTATTCTTAAATTTATTTTGATTTAAATTAATAAATAAGAATTTAAATGCTTCCGTATCCAAAATGAAAATTAGTTATGTTAAAAATCCTTGAAGTAAATTCTGAAACGTTTATCCAACAAGTATATCATATTTTTAAAGAATATTCTAATTATTTAAATATTGACCTTGAATTTCAAGATTTTGAGCAAGAACTTAATAATTTACCAGGAGAGTATAAACCTCCACAGGGTTGCATTTTATTAGCATTCTATAATAATGTTTTAGCAGGTTGCGTAGCTTTAAGAAAATTTGATGATAAAGTTTGTGAAATGAAAAGGCTTTATGTTAAACCCGAATTTCGCGGAAGGGGTTTTGGAAAAAGATTAGCGAGGGCGATAATTAATAAAGCAATAATAAGTGGGTATAAGTTTATGCGTTTGGATACCTTACATTTCATGAAAGAAGCAATTTCTTTATATAAATCATTAGGATTCAAGGAAATAAAACCCTATAGATTTAACCCTTTTCAAGATGCTAAATTTTTTGAATTAGAATTATAATATTTAAAATCTATTAAAGAATTGACATATAGAAAAATTATAAATATCAATCGAATTAATTAATATTAATATGCCGTATGCTGAAATTAATGGAACTAAAATATATTATGAAATCCATGGAGAGGGATATCCATTATTTTTATTACATGGATATGGTGCTACGCATGAAATTTGGATCGGACAACTTGGTCCATTATCAGAGCATTTTAAAGTGATAATGTATGATTCTCGCAGTTCTGGGAAATCACAACATCCCGAAAAGTCTTTTACATTAGATACACTTGTAGAAGATCTAAAAGGAATGATGGATTTTCTAGAAATTGAGAAAACCCACATTATAGGCCAATCGATGGGTGGTTGGGTCACTCAGAATTTTGCTTTAAAATACCCAGAACGTATTAATAAAATCGTATTATTGGGTACGAATCATAAAGGTGACGGAATTCAAATTTTCAAGAATACACTTTTAGATCTTTATGAACTAGCCAAAGAAAACAAGGAACAAGCTTATTGGAAGTATGCTAAGTTGACCCATCATCGGAGAATTATCAAAGAAATGCAAGCAGATCCAAAGAAAAAATTCCATGGATTGTGGTCTGCAGAAGACCTAATGAAAGAATTGACAGAGAATCAAATGGAACCAAAAGATTATGAAAATCTTGCCAATGCTGTCGAAACTCATAGTGTATTAGATAGATTAGGAGAGATTATGAATCCCATTCTTTTAATATGTGCCAGCAATGATAAATTATCTCCTAAATTGGTTATGGATGAGATGCATGACAAATTACCAAATTGCTCCATTGAGTATATCGATAATACTGCTCATCACGTATTTTTAGAAGAAGCTCCTAAAGTGAATGAATTAATAGTAAAATTTTTGAAAAGTTAATATATTTTTTTTCTTTCTTCTTTCTTATTATTAATTTATCCTGTAATTGATTTATAATGTTAATATGTAGATTCTTAGGAAATGCGTGTATAGAATTAATTGGAGAAAAAGATCATATTATTATTGACCCAGTATTTCTAACACCTCCTCGAAAAGGAATCGAACAGACTTTTATCACACATCACCATCAAGATCACATTACAGAGAATAAATTAAATGAAATAAAGGAAAATTATTCATTTAAGGATAAAGAACTTGAAATCTATGGACCAGAATGTTTATTTGAAGAATTTGACATTGAATTTACTTTGATCACTCCTGGCGCAAAAATAGGATTAAATAATGGAGAAATAGAGGTATTAGAAAATAGTTGTTGGAAAGCCGAGGGATGTATTGCTTACTTAATTTCGATTGATAATAAGAAAATCCTGCACACGGCAGATTCTGCTACTTACTCAAATCAATTATTTACTCTTAAAGATAATATTGATTTATGTTTTGTTGCCTGTTTTGTAGAAAGTTTTGACGATTATTTAAAATTTACAGCAAAAATCACACCAAAACAAGTAATTCCTTATCATTTCACTCCTGAAAAGGAAGAAAATGCTATGAAATTAGATCAATATTTGAAAGAAAACGGTATTAATTCGCATTTCCTTAATATTGGAGAAGAAATCGAGGTATAAGAAGAAGAAATTAATAATTCACCCTAATTTTTGGTTAATAATGACATTTTTAATAATTAGTAAATCTATTTTTATTTAGTCTTTAAATACAATTGTATTTTTCCTTATTATGGACAAATTAAATGATCTTACTATACCATTGCTAAACAAGCTAGCAAAAGAATGTGGGATTCAATTTAAAAAAATAGATAAAAAATCAGATAAAATTACAAAATTAAGAAATGCTGGAATCCCTAATGATAAATTGGAACTGCTTATAACAAAATATTTAGCAAAGAAAGGAATTAGAAAAAGGGGTAGTAAAGATACTATTTTAGAACTAAAAGGGAGAATTAGGTTACTTGAAGATCAAGTAAAATTCCTAATGTCAAAAATTAGTGTTACCGAAGTAAAAATATCAAAAGATAAAGACAGAGGTTTAATAACAATAACAAGTAATTTGGATGATATCAAGAAATTTATTAAATCTATGTTGTCACCAGGAGAATCCATAACTATAGATGATTTAATCGAAATAAAAGAACTGCAAAAAATTCCCTTAATTACACTAAAGCATGCTATTTATGATTTAATTGAGGAAGGTGTTTTCGAGGTTTCAGAAGGGAGCTCGAGACAAAAAATAGGAGGAAAAATAGGTTTATTAACTAGGCATTAATAAAAACCTTCTAAAGTTTAATTTCCTTCCCGCAGTAAGGACAAATTTTTGCAGGAAGATCTACTAAATTCTCACAATAAGAACATTTTATTTTATTAATATCCATTTCACTCATTCTTAAACTTAAAACAAATTCATTTATATAATCACGATTCACAATTAAATACTTTCCATCAATAACAAACTGAAATTTCTTTGCCCATTCAAAAACTTTATCAGCAAAAGTTTTTTCGTCCATTTCTAATGCTGTGCGCATCATATCCAATTTAATTCGATCAGAGACCTCTATCATTGAGTTTATTTTTTTAATTCTCTCCTTTTCTAGTTCACTTAATCTAATTTGTTCAGAATCCTTATACATCTTAACCTGATTTAATAATTCGAGAAATTTTTCAGCTTTGTGTTTATCTCTTATTAAGTATCTCATCCGTTTTTTAAGGGGGAGTAAAGTATATATTTTATCATCCTTAGTTATAAGTTTTATGAATGCATTTGAACTTTTTATCTCTTCTAAAACTTCTTTAATATCTAAGACTTTTAATTGACTTAAGTATTCTTCTTTAAGAGGTTTAAAAGAGATTCTATTCTCAGTCAATAAGATTATTCCTTTCTTCAAGTTCAGTTTCCAATTCAATGTTGGTGGAGAACCCTCCCAAAATGCTCCCTTTGTTTCAAATAAAATTGGCGTTTCATTCTTAATATATAATCGAGTAATATGTCTAAACAAACTTTCTGTCAAACTTTTTGAATAAGAACGACTGCTATCCTTAACAAGGCGCGGAAAAAAAGTATAAGTATTTCCGTGGGAATTTATTAATTCAATAACAGGAATTCTGTATTTCTTATTAATATGAAAACCTTTAATTTCAGATAATTTAACTTCATACAGAATCTTATCAATATCTGATTGGAAAGACAATTTTGTTTCTGTTAATTGGATGGTTACTCTTGCTCTTTTTGATGTTAAAGCCCTAAAGGTTGGTATTCCGGAATTAAAGTTTCCAAAAGATTCAAAATGGAGTACCATTCTATATTCATAAAAAAAAATTTAGTAATAAATAATTTTACTTTAATTTTAAAAAATTTATAAACTTACGTTCCTATAAGAATTAAAAAGAAAATTTTATTCTAATATAGAGTATACCGAGAAGAGGGTTAGAATAATGGAAATTGTAGATCTTACGGAAGAATATAAAA